>CAMNVW010000171.1 GCA_946563605.1 uncultured Clostridia bacterium
GTCTTGCTTTTCAGCGTTTCCTGTACTGCCAGATTTACAGTTATATTGAAAAACCAGCAAACTGGGTCATGTAGAGTTCGTAATATTTGCCCTTACGTTCCAGCAATTCCTCATGATTGCCTTGTTCCACGATCTCTCCTTGCACCATGACGACGATCAGGTCCGAATCCCGAATCGTACTGAGGCGGTGAGCAATAACGATGCTGGTACGGTTTTCCATGATTTTCTGCATAGCGCTCTGGATGGCTTTCTCTGTCCGGGTGTCGACATTGGAGGTAGCTTCGTCCAGAATCAAAATTTTCGGGTCTGCCACAAAGGCTCGGGCAATGGCCAGCAGCTGTCTCTGTCTCTGACTGATATTGGCTCCCCCCATTTCCAGCATGGTATCATAACCCTGCGGCAGTGTGGCGATCATATCTTTGCTGCGGCTCATTTCTACCGCTTGGTCTAACTGCTCCTGCGCAGCATTCTCGTTGGCATATTGCAGGTTATTTCGGACCGTATCAGAAAAAAGTACCGTGTCCTGCAAAACAATAGCCACATTATTCCGCAGACTTTTACGAGACACTTGCGAGATATCCTGCCCATCAATGGTGATTTTGCCGCTGTCTGTATCGTAGAACCGCAGCAGCAGATTAACCACCGTCGTTTTGCCGCTGCCGGTGGAACCGACCAGCGCCACTTTTTTGCCGCTGGGTACGTTTAGCGAGAAATCCCGAATAACAGGATGTCCCTGTTGGTAGGAGAAGTTCACATGCTGAAAGCTCACCGCGGCATGATTGCTTTCCACCAGGAGATCTCCTGTCATATCCTCGTCCTCTTTATCCAATACCGCAAAAACTCGCTCTGCACCAGCAATAGCGGTTTGCAGCTGACCATAAATCTGTGCAATTTCATTGAGTGGACGGCTGAACTGCTTGGCGTAGACGATAAAGGCAGAGATGATACCGACAGAGATATAACCATTGATTGCAAAATAGCTGCCAAAGGCTGCGATTATTACAAAGCCAATATTTCCGATACAATTCATGATTGGTCCCATAACGCCGCTGAAGGCATCTGTACGAATACCTGCTTTCGTCAAAGAATCAGATGTTTTGCAAAATTCTTCTGTGGTAATGTCCTGATGGTTGTAGGCAACTACAGTATGGTAGCCGGAGATCATCTCCTCCACCGTTCCGTTGAGCTCTCCCAGAAGCTGCTGCCGTTTTCGGGAAAATTTCCGCACCTGTTTGGAGAGAATTTTCGCCGCCAGGAAGGTCAAGATCACCGTAGTAAAGCTCAAAATCGCCAGCTGCCAGCAATAGTACAGCATGATGGCTACCGTACCGATGATGGTCAGCACACCGGAGCACAAGGAAGGCAGGGACTGGGAGACCGTAGTGGAGATGTTTTCAATATCATTGGTCATTCGGCTCATCACATCGCCATGGGAATGGGTGTCTAAATACTGGACAGGCAAAGCTACGATTTTTCCGAACAGTTCTCCGCGCATCCGCTTGACAAGCCGCTGGCTGATTTTAGCGCTAAACAACCCTTGAACCAACTGGCTGCTGCTGTAAATCAGGTAAACAGCCAACATTCCTGCAATCGTTTTTCCCAAATTTCCTGCTTTTTCTCCGGCGATAATATCAATGGCGCCGCTTTGCAAAGCAGGAGCACAGACGCCGCAAATCGTTCCCAGCACAACGACGCCCAACATTCCCATAACCATGACCTTTTCCTGTGTGAAATAGGAAGCAATTCGTTTCAGCGTCGCACCTGTATTTTCTGCGTGCTCCACTTCCAAAAATCGTTCGTGCCGATTCATACCGGGAATGGAGCGTTCCATCAGCTTTTTATCATCTGCCATAGTAATCCTCCTTTCCCATCTGAGAATCATAAATATCCCGATAGGCTTTGCAGCTGTTCCGCAGCTCATCGTGACTGCCGCAAGCTGCTATTTTTCCATTTTCCAGCACTACAATTCGGTCTGCTCGGCGAACAGAGGCGATTCGCTGGGCTACGATAATTTTCGTACTGCCGGGATTAGCCTGATTCAAAGCCGCATACAGATCCGATTCTGTTTTCAGATCCAGCGCGCTGGTCGAATCGTCAAAAATAAGGATTTCCGCCTGCTTCACGACGGCTCTCGCAATGGAAACACGCTGTTTTTGACCGCCGGACAGGCTCATACCTCGCTCAGCCACGACAGTTTGGTATCCATCGGGTGATTTGCTGATAAAACTGTCTGCCTGCGCAATTTGCGCCGCAGTTTGAATGGCATTCTCGTCCGCGCCGGTGCTTCCCCACGCAATATTTTCCGCAATCGTTTGATGAAACAGCTCGCTTTTTTGCAGAATGATAGATACCTGCTCTCTCAGAGCTTTCTGGTTGTACCGCCGCACATCCACGCCGTCCACCAGCACAGTCCCTTCGGCGACGTCATAAAACCTGGGAATAAGGTTCACCAGAGAGAACTTTCCGCATCCGGTGGTTCCCATAACGGCAACGGTTTCGCCGGGGTAAATGGTTAGGTTAATATCCTTCAAAACCATTTGGTCACTTCCAGGGTAGGAGAACGACGCCTTGCAAAATTCGATCTGCCCGTGCAGCTCGGTCTCGCCGTCAAAATCCCCGTCCTGAAGTTGAGGCTGGCTGTCCAGCACTTCCTTCACACGCTGCCAGGAGGCAAAGCCTCTGGAAATATTCTGGAACAGCATCGTCAGACCCATGATGCCGTTGAGCAGCTGGGTGGTATAGGTAATGGCTGCCATAATATCGCCGGGAGTGGTTACGCCTGCGGCGGTCTCGAAGGAACCCGCACGCAGAATCAGTGCTACCACCACATACATCAAAGCGTTGATGGTGGGGTTCATAAAAGCGAAGATGGTCAACACTTGCAGCTGTGTGCGGATCAGCGCATCGTTGGCTTTTCCAAAGCGCAGCTTCTCGTAGACTTCTCGAACATAGGCTTTGATGATGCGGATACCAGACACGTCCTCCTGCATGATGGAGTTGATTTTATCCAGCTGCGCCTGCAATCTGCTAAACAGAGGATTTGCCTTTGCAAGGCAGAACGCCAAACAGCCGACGATGAAAGGAAACGCGCACAAAACGATCAAGCCAAACTGCTTATTCAGACGAAATATAAAGAAAATGCTGCCGAACATCAACATTCCTGTGCGGATCATTCCCCGCACAAATTGGGATATAAAGTTTTGCACCTGCGTGATGTCATTCGTTACGCGTGTCACCAGAGAACCGGTACCCAAAGCATCAACCTGCGGAAAGGAAAAGGTCATGAGCTTACGAAACGCGTCCTTGCGCATTTCGTTGCCGATGTTCTGTCCGGTCATGTGGACAAACACATTGTTCATCGATCCGCAAAAACCGCCGAACAGCACCAGACAAATCATCCTAAGCCCCAAAGATCAAAGGTACCTAACTATATTGAACCGTATAAAATCACAGCTGTAAAATCTTTGCAACCGCATACCGCGTTTTCCGTCAAAGCGAAAATACTGCTGTCCAGCTTTATGGAAACCGGACAGCAGTTTTGTAAAATGTTATACGATTTATTTAGACTTTTAATTGCTCCATTTCAGAAATCCAAAATCTCAACATTGTGCAGCAGCACATCTGTATATTGCAGAATATACCGTTTTTTCTGCCCGAACGCTGTCTCTTCAATTTGAAAGATATGCGGATAGAT
>CAMNVW010000172.1 GCA_946563605.1 uncultured Clostridia bacterium
AGGTGGTGTATCTCTCTCGAAGGTAATACTTTTCATCGTTCTGCAAGCGAGAAACGCTGAGTCCCAGATTTCGGTCACGCTACTCGGTATCGTGACACTGGTTAAACCGCCGCAGTTATAAAACGCTCCCTGCCCGATTCTGGTCACGCTAGCCGGGATTTTTATTTCAGTCAGACCACTATCTCGAAACGTTCCATTTTCGATGCTGGTCACGCTATTCGGGATCGTGACGCTGCTTAAACCACTACATCCACTAAATGCCGCAGCCCCGATGCTGGTCACACTGTCTGGGATGGTAATATTTGTCAGACCGCTGCAGCCCTCAAATGCCGAACGCCCAATGCTGGTCACGCCGTTTGGGATGGTAATATCTTTCAGACTGCTGCAGTTATAAAATGCCCAATCCCCAATGCTGGTCACGCCGTTTGGGAGAGTAATATTTGTTAGACCGCTGCAGCCATCAAATGCCCAATCCCCAATGCTGGTCACGCTGTCTGGGATGGTAATATTTGTCAGACTGCTGCAGCCATCAAATGCCTGCCGCCCAATGCTGGTCACGCTGTTTGGGATGGTAATATCTGTCAGACTGCTGCAGCCATAAAACGCCTCATCCCCAATGCTGGTCACGCTGTCTGGGATGGTAATATCTGTCAGACTTCTGCAGTCCTGAAATGCCTCATCCCCAATGCTTTCCACGCCGTCTTGGATGGTAATATCTGTCAGACTGCTGCAGCCAGAAAATGCCGAATCCCCGATGCTGGTCACGCTATAATCTTGACCATCCTTTGCAACGGTGCCTGGAATAATAATCTCACCACTTATATTTTTGTCGGCACTCGTCAGCGTAACAGTTGCATCGCTAGTTACAGTGTATTCTAACCCGTTAACCTCTATCGTATCCCCCGCCCGTGCAGCTAACAGCATAGGCTGCGGTTGTCCCGCTGGTATTTCTTCGTCCGCCAAGGCGGTTAATCCAACGTTCAGTAGCATCGCTGCAACCAACATGAACGTCAAAATTTTTTTCATTTCTGTTCCCTCTTTCTTTTTGCCGCCAGACCTTTTATCACATCGCTCTGATGTGATAAAAAAAGCTAGCTTTTTTCCAGTATAACACAGCACAGCGGCAATACGCAAGAACGGCGGCGGCTTTGGGGAAACTTTTTTCGGAAAAGGCAAGATTGAAAAAAAGTACGAAATCATGTATAATAAAAGTATTTCCTATATAAATTCATTTGAGAGGGGTATTTTCGGCTATGCTAAAATCTTTTGTACACTACTACAAACCGCATTGGAAGCTGTTCTTGTTCGACATGGTCTGCGCGCTGGTTGCCGCGTGCTGTGACCTGATGTATCCGGTGGTTTCCCGAAACATCATCAACACCTACATTCCCGACAAAAACCTGCGCCTGATTCTCACCTGGTGCGCCATGCTGCTGCTGATTTACATTGTGCAGACCATCATGCAATACTTCATGCAGTATCAGGGTCACGTTGTCGGCGTGCGGATGCAGGCGGATATGCGCCGCGACGTGTTTAACCATCTGCAAAAGCTCCCCTTTTCTTACTTTGACGAACACAAAACCGGCGTCATCATGTCCCGTATCATCAACGACCTGATGGACATTTCCGAGTTTGCCCACCACGGCCCCGAGGATTTATTTATCTCGCTGGTCACCATCGTCGGCTCGTTCATCATATTGTGTACCATCAACATTCCGCTGACCCTCATCACCTTTGCGGTGCTGCCGTTTCTGGTTTTATTCATCGTGAAAAAGCGCACCGCCATGACCCTTGCCTTCCGCAAGACCCGTGTAGAAATTGCGGAGGTCAACGCAAGCCTTGAAAACAGCATCGCAGGCGTGCGCGTATCCCGTGCCTTCAGCGGCGAAAATGAGGAAACCAAAAAGTTTGCGCAAAACAACCAGCGTTATGTCACCGTCCGTGAAGGCTCCTACCGCGTCATGGCAGAGTTTTTCTCCGGCACAAACTTTTTGACCTCCCTGATGAACGTGGTTATCCTGTCCGGCGGCGGCTACTGCGTTTACCGCGGATTCATCAATGTCGGCGACATGGTCGCTTATATGCTGTTCATCAATATGTTCGTCAACCCAATCAAAAAACTCATCCAGTTTGTCGAGATGTTCCAAAACGCTATCACCGGTTACAGCCGCTTTAAAGAGCTGATGGATGAAGCGCCTGAAAAGGAAAGCACCGGCGCGGTTGAACTCGGCGATGTCCGCGGCAATATCACCTTTGAAAATGTCACCTTCCAGTATAACGAAGGCAAAGAGGTTTTGTCCGATATTTCGCTCACCTTCCCCGAGAGCAAAATGGTTGCTATTGTCGGTCCTTCCGGCGGCGGTAAGACCACGCTGTGCCACCTGATTCCACGTTTTTACGAGATCTCCGGCGGCACCATCTCGATAGACGGACACGACATCCGCAACGTGACCCGTTCTTCCCTGCGCCAGAAAATCGGCATCGTACAGCAGGATGTATTCCTGTTCACCGGCACTATTTACGACAACATCGCTTACGGCAAGCTGGGTTCCTCCCGCGAGGAAGTCATCGAAGCCGCTAAGAAAGCAAACATCCACGATTACATTATGAGCCTGCCGGAAGGCTACGAAACCTATGTCGGCGAACGCGGCGTCAAACTGTCCGGCGGTCAGAAGCAGCGTATCTCGATTGCGCGTGTATTCTTAAAGAATCCGCCGATTCTGATTCTGGATGAAGCGACCTCCGCTCTGGACAATGTGACCGAAAACTACATTCAGGACTCGCTGGATGAACTTTGCAAAAACCGCACCACCATTGTTGTTGCGCATCGTCTCTCCACCATCAAGAACGCAGACGAAATCATCGTTATGGACCGCGACGGCATCAAGGAGCGCGGCACCCACACTGAGCTGCTGGCAAACGACAACGGCATCTACCGCGAGCTGTACGAAGCGCAGTTTGCAAGAATCTAGTCTAAATCAAAAAAGAGTGAGACAAATGTCTCACTCTTTTTTTAATGTCCTTATACATTTAAAATCCGATTATCCTCTTTGTGCGCGCACTTTTGCGCCCATATCAAACTCGGGATTAAATGCGTAGAAATTCCTGCTGTCAAGATGTTCCTGCGCGTGACGGAGCATCTCGCCGAAACGCTGGAAATGTACGATCTCTCTTTCGCGCAGGAACTTGATCGGGTCGCGCACATCGGGGTCATCCACCAAACGCAGAATGTTATCATAGGTCACACGCGCTTTCTGCTCTGCTGCCAAATCCTCGGTCAAATCGCAGATGATATCGCCAGTCGACTGCAGGGTTGCGGCTGAAAACGGCATCCCCGAAGCTCCTTGCGGGTAAATACCGGTGGTATGTTCTACAAAGTAAGGCGCCAAGCCGCCGTCCTTGATTTCCTCCACCGTCAAGCCTTTTGTCAGCTGATACAGAATGGCGCTGATGATCTCTATATGTGCCAATTCGTCGGTACCATCAGGATGGAGGTGAACACGCTGATCGTCCCATCGGCAAGTTAAATGAAAGGTATGTCAGAACGATTGACGAATGTTTGTTTCTGTGATATTCTTTTTGTAAAATCATCTATTGACAGGAGATGGGCGAATGGCAGCACAGGAATT
>CAMNVW010000173.1 GCA_946563605.1 uncultured Clostridia bacterium
AAAACCTATGCGCTTGCATATGGAATCGGAGAAGCAAGCTGTCAGGAAATTGATGAGCTGAATATTTTGCAGGCGACCTTTTTGGCGATGCGCCGCGCCGTCGAGCAGATGGAGCAAAACTTTGGCGTCAAGCCGGACATTTTGCTGGTAGACGGCAACCGCGACCCTAATATTATGGACAACACACGCACTGTCATCAAGGGCGATGCCAATTCCGCATCGATTGCGGCGGCGTCTGTTTTGGCAAAGGTGACAAGGGATGCGCAGCTTGTGGAACTGGACAAAATCTATCCGCAGTATGATTTTGCAAAGCACAAGGGCTATCCGACCAAGGCGCACTATGAAAAAATCGTGCAGTACGGCATCAGTCCGGTGCATCGCCGCAGTTTTTTGAAGAAAATTTTAAAAGATGGATAAGCAGAAAATTGGAAAAAAAGGCGAAGAAGCGGTCGCAAAATACCTTATTGAGCAGGGCTGTTTTGTGGTACAATGTAACTATCATGCAGCCGGCAGGAACCATGAAGAAATTGACATCATCGCCTGCGATGGGAAGTATTTGATTTTTACCGAAGTAAAGACCCGCAAAGAAAACGCCAAAGTTCCGGCGATCTTAGCGGTTGATAAGGGAAAACGCCAGCGTGTTCTGCTTTGCGCACAGCATTTTTTGCTGATGCACAGCAGCTATTGCTGCTATCAGCCGCGCTTCGACATTGCCTGCGTGACGGTAAAGGATACGATGGTAACCAAAATCGACTATTATCCCAACGCATTCTCGGCATATGATGTGTGATAAAACAGGAGCTATTCTATAAAAATGGAGGAACGAGTACAATGAAACTTTTTGACTTACACTGTGATACCATCGAACGGATGGAAGATATGGGCGTCAATATGCTCACCGACAAAACACAGCTGAACTTAAATTACCTGCCTCAGATGGAAAAATGGTGCCAGACCTTTGCAATCTTTATTCCTGACGATAAGAGAAAAGAAGCAGCGGTGGAGTATTACGAAAGAGTACGGGCTTATTTTCATAAGATGCTCGAACAGCACAAGGATATCATCGAGATGGTTCACCATGCAGACGATATCAACAGAATCACAGCGGAGAAGAAATGCGCTGCCATTTTGTCGGTAGAAGGCGGAGCTGTTTTAGCAGGAAAAATTGAAAATGTTGAAAAGCTCGCAAAAGACGGCGTAAAGATGATGACGCTGACTTGGAACGGCGCAAATGAAATTGCTTCCGGTCATGCAAATCCTGAGATGGGCTTCACCGATTTCGGCAGAGAAGTGGTCAAGGAAATGGAACGTAACAACATCATCGTGGACGTTTCTCACCTCAACGATAAATGTATGGAACAGCTGATGGGTGAAATCGCGACCAAACCAATCATTGCGACTCACTCGAACATCCGTTCTGTCTGCTCCCACAAGAGAAATTTAACCGAAGAAATGTTCCAATACATTGTGGAGCACAAAGGTCTGGTTGGACTGAATCTGGTACATAACTTTGTGTCCGAGCAGGAAATGAAGGATTCCAAAGCGGAGCTGTTCCGCCATGTGTACAGAATGCTTGAGCTCGGCGGCGAAGATATCATCGCCTGTGGCAGCGACTATGACGGCGGTGTAAGAAACCAGATGGACAATCCGGCAAAATTCGCTTCGTTCAGAGATTACATGGTAGAAAACGGCATCAGCTGCCGCGTCGCGGATAAGATTATGTTTGAGAATGCGCTGCATTTCTTTGAGGAAAATATGAGATGATGCGAAACAAGGATTATTTCAATGAAATGGGTACTTCCGTCAATCAGATAGAAGAAATGCTGGATGCGGCAAGTGAGCGCATTTTTATGTTTCACCGCTTTTGGGAGGAGAAAACGCTGTTCCGTTTTAAGACGCGCAAGGTAACATATCGTGTGGTATCCCAACAAAAAAGGACAGCAATCGGTTGTTAGGGGGCAAAACAAATGATCGTAAACCGCAGGATCGTAGATGATTTTCTTTTGGGAAAGGATATTTCGGGAGAATGGATTTTTTCCCAGATCGAAGAGGGAAAATATCTGTTCTGTCTGTCGGATATCCAGACAAAGCAGGAAGATGTCAAAGGTATTGCAGACCGTATCGCACAGATGACAGCACAATTTGAACCCTGTAATGCGGCGTATTACCGCAGTCTGTTTCCAGAGTTTGAGAAGGGGCTGGACGACTATGAAGTGATGCTCACAGTCGGAGTTCCTGCGCCCTATGATGCAATGGTGAGAGAACATGACGGCAGAGAACGGATCGTGTTTGATATGGGACGCTTTTTAGCGTATCCGAATCCGGAAGAGTTTGCGCGGTTGATGCTCACCCATGAAACGACTCATGCGCTGCTGCACCAAAGATGGAATCCAAAACAGGCAACGAACTATCGGGAACAGCTGCGATTCGTGTGCTTTGACGAGGGGTTTGCCCATCTGCTTGCCTGCGGAAAGGAGCTGTCCTCGTTTGATGCTTCGTCCTGGATAAAGGAGCATGAAAAGCCCGCTTTGGAGCAGCTCCGTCTGGCGCTTGCCTGCGAGGACGATTCCAAGCAGAAGGAATGGCTGATGCGGGCAGATGCCGGAGCGTATTGGGATAAATTCGCAGCGATTGCCGGAAAATTGTATCTGATAAACCATCTGGATTCCCTGAAAGAAATCTATGAGGCGGGTCCCAATCATTTTTTGCCCCATATTTTTGACACTTCGGAAAGGAAGGAATCATGGCACTTTTTGTAATCGGTGATACCCACCTGTCACTGTCGGTCAACAAACCGATGGACGTTTTTGGCGGCTGGCAGAATTATATGCAGCGGCTGGAAGAAAATTGGAAAGCAGTGGTACAGCCGGAGGATACCGTTGTCATCCCTGGGGATGTATCCTGGGGGATGAGCATGGAGGAAGCAAAGGCGGATTTTACCTTTTTGCATCAGCTGCCAGGGAAGAAGATCCTGATGAAAGGCAACCATGATTACTGGTGGACGACCAGATCCAAGATGGACAAATTTTTTGAGGAAAACCAATTTACAACACTCACGGTTTTGCACAACAGCAGCATCAGCGCCGAGGGCGTCAGCTTGTGCGGCTCACGCGGATGGATGTTTGAGCAGGGTCAGGAGCACGACAAAAAGCTCATCACACGCGAGTGCGGAAGAATCAGAGCGTCATTGCAGGATGCGAAGCGGTTTGGTGAGCAGGAAAAAATTTTGTTTCTGCATTATCCGCCGATCTTTATGCAGGACAGCATCCCTGAGTTTCTGGAACTGATGCAGGAATACGGCGTGAAACGCTGTTATTACGGGCATATCCACTCACAGGGATGCAGATATGCCTTCCAAGGTGACTGGAACGGAGTTCATCTGGAGATGATTTCGGCGGATTTTCTGCGATTTACACCGAAAAAGATTGGATAAATCGCAAAATATTCCCTTTAACAGGTGGAATTTCTAAAAATAATGTGCTATAATTGTTTGGATCATTCTGTAAAGAATAAAAATGTGCCGTTCTTTTTTGAAAATGAGGGTGAGGTCTGTTCCGATCAAAGGATGACCGCAGGGATTGTCCAAGAACATCGCTTAGGTCTCGATCGTTTGACGGTCACCGAATA
>CAMNVW010000174.1 GCA_946563605.1 uncultured Clostridia bacterium
GTTGCGCCCCCCTAGATGTGGGGCTACTCGCCCCACATCTAAACAGGGGTCTGGGGGCGCAGCCCCACATCCACCAGCTTCAGGCTGGAAAATAAAAGAGGTGCGGAATCATCCGCACCTCTTTTGTTTTGTCAGTCAAGATTGCTTATTTTACGATGAATTCTTTCAGTGCAGCCGGCAGGTCAGCTTCATCGCAGGACAGGGTGAAGATTACCTGAGCGTCGCTCTGGATTTTTGCCAGTTTCTGGATCATTGCAGCCAGACCTTCGTAATCTCTTTCAACATCGGAAACTTTGCCGATTTTGAAAGTGCCGTCTACAAACAGATGGGTGATGTCATAGTTGCCAGCCAGGAAACCAGCCAGGAAACCATACAGATTGGAGAAGCCTTTTACCTGATATTCTTCACTGTTTACCAGACGAACTGTGTTTGGCAGTTCGCGAGCCAGTTTGTCGCCTTTTTCAATGCAGACTACATTGCCTTTGGATTCTTCCGCAGCTGCTCTAGCCATCTCGATGAGGGTTTTTGTTTTACCGGTACCTTTTGTGCCTACGATAAGTTTAATCATTTTAATTTCCTCCCTGATAACAATTTATTGAAAATATTGCTATTCTGAAATTTTAGCCGTTCACTATTTCAGCTGTGCTTCCAACGCCTGTTTTTGATCCTCATATCCTGGTTTGCCAAGCAGCGCAAACATATTTTTCTTATAGCTTTCTACGCCTGGCTGATTGAACGGATTGACCGCCAGCAGATAACCCGATACCGCGCAGGCTTTCTCGAAGAAGTAGATCAGATAGCCCAGCTCCTCCTCGTTGACCTGCGGGATTTCCAGTACCATATTCGGCACGCCGCCCTGTGTATGCGCAAGGATGGTGCCCTGCATCGCCTTGCGGTTGACCACCGACATATTCTGCTCGGACAGGAAGTTGAGTCCGTCAAAGTTTGTCGGATCCGCCTGAATATAAAGATCCTGCTGTGGAGTTTTGATATCCACAACCGTTTCAAACATGATCCTTGCACCTTCCTGGATAAACTGTCCCATCGAGTGCAGGTCTGTTGAGAACACCGCTGACGAAGGATAAATGCCCTTGTTGTCTTTTCCTTCGCTTTCGCCAAAGAGCTGCTTATACCATTCCGACATCATTGTAAACGCCGGCTCATAGGAAACCAGAATCTCGATTGCCTTTCCTTTGCGGTAAAGGATATTTCTCAGCGCCGCATAACGGTAGCAGTCGTTTTTCTCAAGGTCGCACACACTTAAAGCTTCTCTTGCCTGTGCGGCGCCCTCCATCAGCTTGCCAATATCCGAGCCGGAAACCGCGATCGGCAGCAAGCCTACCGCCGTCAGCACCGAATATCTGCCGCCGACATCATCTGGAATCACGAATGTTTCATAGCCTTCCTCATCCGCCAGCTGCTTGAGCGTGCCTCTTGCCTTATCTGTGGTGCAGAAGATGCGCTCTTTTGCGCCTTCTTTGCCGTACTTCTGAATGGCAAGCTCTCGAAAGATTCTGAATGCCAGCGCAGGCTCGGTCGTCGTGCCGGATTTGGAGATGATGTTGATGGAAAAATCCTTGTTCTCACAGATCTTGAGAATCTGATTGAGATAAGAAGGGCTGATATTGTTGCCCACAAAATAGATTTTTGGCGTATCCTGTGCAAGGTCGTTGTACATCTGGGAATGCAGCAGCTCGATTGCAGCTCTTGCTCCGAGATAGCTGCCGCCGATACCGATGACGATCAATATCTGCGAATGGCTGCGGATTCTTTCAGCCGCCTGCCGGATCCTTGCAAATTCTTCCCTGTCATAATCAACCGGAAGATCCAGCCAACCCAGAAAATCATTTCCGGGACCGCTCTTTTCGTGGATGGTGCGATGCGCTGCCTGCACCTGCGGGAAAATAGCTTGCAATTCTTCCTGTTTTACAAATGGTGTTAAATACTTTGCGTTCAGAATTACAGACATTCTGATCCTCCCTTTCGGTCGTATCCACCAATTTATCTGCCTGATTTTTTCATACAAACATCATATTCTTTGGTGATATAGTTATTTTACATTATTTATCTGCATTTTTCAAGGCTCTGCTTGTAAAAACTGCGTTTTTATGCTCTGATATTCTCCCTTTACCCCTGGCTTTTTTGTGAAATTCCGTTTTCAGTCGAACTTTTTGTTGTTTTTCCCGATTCCATCCCCACTAATCCTCTGAACAAAAAGCCAAAGCTCTTTGCAAAGGTGAGCTCTCCGACCGATTCTGCGGCGGTCACCGGCTGTTCGGCGATCTCCTCACCGTTTAAACGCAGCACCGCTCTTCCAATCTGTTCCCCCTGTTCGATAGGCGCCTGCAAATCGGGAAACATCTCCAAAAGAATCTCGACCTGCTCCGCTTCCTCCCGACGTACGACCGCCTGCGGCATCTGTTCCAGCTTGGGGAGGACCTGTGTTTGTTCGCCTCTTGCAACAGCTGCCGGTTCCAGCGCACCTTCCGGCAGCTGCGGCTGACAAACGGTAAAGCCGCTGAAGCCGTAATCCAACAGCTGCTTGGATTCTTCAAAGCGGTCGTCGCTGGTTTTGCAGCCCATGATCACCGAAATCAACGACATTCCGTTTCTCGTGGCAGTCGCACACAGGCAATGTCCTGCCGCGTCGGTGGTTCCTGTTTTTAAACCGGTCGCACCGTCATAAAACCGGATGAGCCGGTTGGTGTTGACCAGTTCCGTTTCACCGCCGCGCAGGCTGTCCATCCAAATGGTGGAAAAGCGCGTGATTTGTTCGCCGTATTGGGTCATCAGTCTGCGCGCCATTGCCGCTACATCCTGCGCGCAGGTATAATGCCCCTCCTCATCGAATCCGGTGCAGTTGACAAAATGGGTGTTCACAAGCCCCATTTCCTGCGCCTTTTGATTCATCCTCTCGACAAACGCCTGCTCGGTGGTGGCAATCGCTTCCGCAAACACAACGGCGGCATCGTTTGCTGAGGCGACGATCAGCGCTTTCAGCAGCTCCTCCACCGTCATCTGCTCGCCCTCTTTGAGCCAGATTTCCGAGCCGCCCATCGTCTTTGCGTAGGGCGAGCAGGTCAGCTTCTGCTCCAAGCTAAGCATCCCCGCGTCGATTGCTTCATAAATCAAAATCAGATCCATTAACTTTGTCAGCGAAGCTGGGGCAAGCGCCTGCGTTTCATTCTGTGCAAACAGCACCTTTCCGGTATCCTGCTCCATCAGCAACGCCGACTTTGCCGTGTAGCTCATCGCGACCTTTTTTTGCGCCGACGTTTCCTGTGCAAACACCGGCGCTGCCGCTGAGAACAAAAGCGCCGCGCACAGCACCCCACAGATGACGCGCCTGATTATTTGCCTTTTCAAACGCATTTTACACGCTGCATATCCTTTTTTCATCTTCATGCGATTTCCCTCCCGAAAGGCTTTTTAGCATTTATATGGACGAAAACCGCTGTTTATGTATTGCGTATACAAAAAAGACCGCCAAGCATCAGGGATTGTAAAGCCTCCCTTGTGTAAAGGGAGGTGGCTCGGCGCAAGCCGAGTCGGAGGGATTGTAAAGCCTCCCTTGTGTAAAGGGAGGTGGCTCGGCGCAAGCCGAGTC
>CAMNVW010000175.1 GCA_946563605.1 uncultured Clostridia bacterium
TTGGTGACTTTCTTTTCGTAAGAAAGTCACCGCGGTGTGGAGCGCGTAGCTCCACATCTTTGGGGGGTGTGGGGGGAACCCCCACAAAGTTTCCGACTTTTCTGAAAGTCAAAAGAAATCTCGAGGGTCTGGGGGCGAAGTCCCCAGCTTATAAATATTTTTTCAGTTTGCGGTTCAGCGAAGCAACCGGCAGCCCCATGACATTAAAATAATCGCCGTCAATCCCTGCCACCAGCAGGCTACCATAGCCCTGTATGCCGTATGCGCCAGCCTTGTCGTATGGCTCGTCAAGGGAAGCGTACCAGTTGATTTCCTCCGGTGTCAGTTCGAGGAAACGCACCGCTGTCCGCTCGTAAAACTGTTCTGTCTTGCCGTTCGCAGCGATTGCCACACCGGTGTAAACATCATGTTCCCTGCCAGACAGCGCCGTGATCATCCGCACGCAGTCCGCATGGTCCTTTGGCTTGCCCATGATCTCACCGTCCAGCACAACAACAGTGTCCGCACCGATGACGACGCTGTCCTCAAAGCGTCCCGCAACTTCCTCCGCCTTGATCTTCGCAAGGTGCATGACCGCCTCATACGGCTGTAAGCCGTCGGGAATCACTTCCTGCGCATGGCTTGCGCAGACCTCAAACTCTTTTTCTATCAATGAAAGCAGTTCCCTTCTGCGAGGGGACTGCGACGCCAGCACCAACTTCATTTTTTTCTCCTCTTTATTCCACATCGTAATTCACTTTGTGTTGAAACTTTTGCTCATTCTGTTTATCTTCCAGTAGAACCAAATCCACCCTGACCGCGGCAAGTATCGGAAAGCTCCTCCACTTCCTCGATCTGCGGCAGATCCACCGGCAAGACCAGCAGCTGTGCAATGCGGTCCTGCGGCTGTACCGTGTAAGCCGTACCGGAATAATTGCGCAGGCAGACGCAGACCTCTCCGCGGTAATCCGAATCGATCACCCCGACCGCGTTTGCAGGCGCAACGCCGTATTTTGTCCCCATCGAGCTGCGCGCAAACAGCAGCGCCACATAGTTTTCACTTTCCAGTTCGATGGCAATTCCTGTCGGGATCTTCACCGATTCCCCCGCTTCAATCACCACCGGCTGTTCTATGCAGGCATATAAATCATATCCTGCGCTTCCCTGTGTCGCACGGCTGGGAAGCTGTGCGTCCGATCTCAGCCGTTTTATTTTCAGTACCGACATTTTATCCGTCCTCCGTACTTTTTATTTTACATTGCGGTAGTATAATCCGCGCGTGATGTTTTCCATCGGCTCGTGTGTCTGTGTATAGCGCAGCAACAGCTTGTCCACCTGCTTTGCACTCTCCGATGTAAAGTATAATAATCCGTAATCAAAGTCGTTTGCTTCGTTCATCCTGTCCGCAAGATAGACCGGCTTGCTGTTAAAGATTTCCGAATATTTCCGGTTCTGACAGCGCACCTCGAACACCTCTTTTTTGCGGTCCTGCAAAGTGCCAAAGCCCTTGCAGTCGCCGCAGCCGCTCAGACGGATCGGACAGTTGCGCGTGACCATCAGCGGCAGTTTGCCGTAAATCAACAATCCGCGCGGCAAGCTTCCGCCAATCGCTCTGGCGCGTGCCATCGAAAGCTCGAAGGACAGCAGACAATCCTTCAGTCCCAGCCGTTCATATTCCTGCAAACAGCCTGTGCTCGCGATGTTCAGCCCAAACTCGCCGTGTACGGTGAAGCCTAATTCTTTTCCAAGATGTACGCCGCCTATGTTGCCGGTGGAAAGATGGGTGATCCCCAATCTCCTGCACTCCTTGAGCCGCTCACTTAACTGCTTGATGTCGTCCCCAAAGACAACGCGCGGCAGAGAGACCGCGATCTTCGGCAGGATGGCTTTGTCCAGCTTGTCGGCATTGCGCAGAATTTCTTCCAGCGGCACCATCAGCAATTCACATTCGCGGCAGAGATTTTCCGTCAGCTGGGAAATCTGTCTGACCGATGCGCGCAGGGCAAATTTGTGCGGCTGGTGTTTACTCTGCGGCGTGCGCTCGACCTTCTCAAACGGAATCGGATGGATTTGTCCGCGCTGTTCGCTCAGCTGCGCCAATGCGTCACGGCGCAAAGCGTTGAGCTGCGACGCCGGATAAATCAGTCCGTCCTCAATCTGCGTATGCAGCGAATCTAACCGGTAAAAGGTGCCGCCGGTTTTTTCAAGGCTCCGGCGCACCAGTTCCTCGTTGGTCGGGGCTTTCAGCGCCTTCTGGGGCAGTTCACCCTGCACCTGTGCACAATGTCCTTCTTTGTCCAAAGCGGTCAGCCGCACCGGCTCGCCGTCTCTGAGCAAAAAGTCAAAATCCACACCGACGCGCGCAACATCCTTCGAGGCAAGGTCGCTTAAACCCTTCATCACCTTCTGACCTGCCATCACATCCTCTTTTTGACGGGTGCCGAACATTTCGATTCCGGTCTTGCCCTCAAAATATCCTTTTGTAAAACCGCTGCGGGAAAAGACCGCCGCCATCAAATCGAGGTCTGCCTGTCCGCCCTCCAATGCCTGTTTAAACTGGCTGACTGCCGCCGCTACATATTCGGGACGCTTCATCCTGCCCTCGATTTTAAAGGAATCCACACCCAGCGCAGCTAACTCGCGCACACGGTCGGCTAAGCTCAAATCTTTGAGCGACAGCGCGTAGCCGTTGTCGCCGCGTCTGCCGCTGGAAAAGGGCAGACGGCACGGCTGGGCGCATAAGCCGCGGTTGCCGCTGCGCTCGCCGATGACCGAGCTCATATAGCACTGTCCCGATACGCACATACACAGCGCGCCGTGAACAAATACCTCTGTCTCGATTTCCACCTGTTTTTTGATCTGCGCGATTTCCTCGCGGCTCATTTCGCGCGCCAGAACAACGCGCGAAAACCCAAGTTCCTTTGCCTGTAACGCGCCGGAAACATTGTGTACCGTCAGTTGGGTGGAGGCGTGCAGCTTCATCTCGGGAGCCGCGCGGCGAACGATCTCGGCAACGCCAAGATCCTGCACAATCAGCGCGTCGATGCCGTATCTGCACGCAATTTCCAAGGTGCGCAGAACCTCGTCATATTCGCGGTCATACACCATGGTGTTGACCGTCATGTGCATTTTGACACCGCGTTCTTTGCAGATATGGGACGCTTCGTGCAAGGAGTCCTCGTCAAAATTTTTCGCATTGCGGCGGGCATTTAATTCCCCGTAGCCAAAATAAACTGCGTCTGCGCCGCTGTGTACACCTGCCAATAGGCTTTCCATGTTGCCAGCCGGCGCCAGTATCTCAATTTTTTTCATCTTTTTTTCCTCTGTCTTAAAACAAAAAGTTTTACTCAATTTTTTTCAAAAAATTGTCCAGTCCAGAGTGAAACTCTGATCGCTCATCGCAATGAGCGAAATACCCTAAACATAATATCAATATAAAAATGTGCGAGGCACTGTGTAAAATCAGTGCTGAGGTACGGCAGTACCCTGCCTGCGGATGCAGGCAGCCCCACTCCCTGTTCCGGTTTCAGTAAACCGGAAAGTTTATCTGGGGGAGTTCCCCCAGACCCCTTTTAGATGTGGGCTGATTGCGCCCACACCCCAACATACTTTTGTTTAACG
>CAMNVW010000176.1 GCA_946563605.1 uncultured Clostridia bacterium
GAGCGTTTTAGGCTTTTGAATGATGGTATCCTGCACCGAAAAGCCTTCCTCCACAGGATAATCGGGAATCTCATTTTCCAACCCCAGTTCATGGTGAATCAGCGCGTCACACTCGATCCCACCGATATTGACCGGCTGCGGCTTCATCCTATCCCCTCCTTAATATCCTGTTGCTATCGCTCTTGCCGCCTCATCCGAGCTGTCCCTTGCGGCTCTGCCCATCATCTCAGCGCCTTTTTGCTGCATTTCTCGGTCGGAACCGTTGAAGGTGTTTTGAATGTTAATGTTTTGGTTGACATTGTTCGTCCGGTTGCCTGCTCTGGAAGAAGCGGCTACTGTAGACGGCTGTGGCTCGTCTGGATTGCCTGTCAACCAGTTTATTGCAGAACCGATACCATCTCCAATTTTTCCCAGAATGTTACCCCCAACATCAACCGCTCCTCCAATCAGTTTTCCAATAGGAGAATTTGCAATTGTGTCAATCAGCTCCTTTGCCTTTTCTTTCAGACTTCCAAAGCCTTCTTTAATCTTTCCAATAACCTTTCCTATCTTTTCTCCTGCCTGCTGAACTTTTTCAATAGCCCAAGCAAAAAACTTTCCGATTCCTTTTAACGCTCCACTTAGGATGCTGCCAATAGTCCCAATCAATTTTCCCAAAAAGGAAATCACATTTCCTATTGTTTCTCTAGCCGCATCCGCGTCAATTCCTATTTTCTCAAAAATGTCACCGATAACACTGTTATCCCCGTTCATGAAGTGGATCAGGTCATCAATCGCCAGTGCAATCAGCAGAATGACCGCCACCAACGCAAGGGTTTTGAGATTTGCGATGGTAAGCAGTCCGCTCAATCCCTTAAAAAAGGAAAGGATTTTGCTGCCGTTGAGCGCAATCCAGATAGCGCCTGCCGCCATCGCAAGCAGTTTCAGCAGATTTTCCATGCCGCCAACCTTGTCGGCAACTTTATCCACAAAGGCGACTGCCTTATCCAGCCAGTTCATGACCTTTGGGAAGAATGTTATCAGGGACTGAGCCAGCTTTTTGGTAATACCATACTGGCTGTTGATTTTATCCACCCACAAGCCCCACTGGTTTCGGATGTTCAGCAGCGCGTCGGAGAGGTTTAAGTCCAGCTCGTTGAAAGACTGGTTGATGGTATCTGCGTTATTGACAAACGCATTTTTGAGGGCAGAGAGGCTGATTTCCCCTTGAGAAGCCATCTCCTCAAGGCTTTCTTTGGAAACGCCCAGTTCCTTTTCCAGCAGTTTCACCGCTTCCGGTGCGTTTTCCAGCAGCTGGCTGATGGTTTCACTGTCCACTTTGCCCTTTGCAAAGGATTTATTGATTGCTTCCTGCAAAGAAGCTGTTTCCTCGTTGCTTTTGCCTGCTGCCTTAAACAGTTTGGAGGTCAGTTCAGCATATTGGGACGCTTCCTCTACAGAACCAAACAGTTCTTTGTTTTCCTGCACCAGATTTCCGACAAACTTTGCCGTATCTGCATAGGAGGTGCGGCTGGCATTTGCCGCCTGTAAAATCTGCTGCTGGATTTCGGACTGTTCTCCCATTCCGCGGGTCGCGTTGCGTATCTGGTCGTTGATACCGTTAAATTCCTCTGAAATCTGCTTGAGCTGGACAAGAGAGAAGCCGATGCCGAGTGTTGCCGCAAGCGATTTTATCTTTCCCAGCATCTCCTGATAGGCGCTTGTTACATGCTCGGTTTCCTCGCCCTGCCCTTTGATTGCCTTGCCGATCGCCCGAACTTTATTGAGCACCTTACCGGCAACAACCAAAAGGATATTTTTCTTCTTGGATTCCTCTTCTGTCTCTGTGGTGTTCTGTCGGTTCAGATGAAAAATCTTTTGCAAAACACTCCGAAGAGAACGCTTGCTGCGGACGGTTTGTTCCGACTGTTGATTCGTCTGCTGTTCCGACTGGCTGATTTCCTCTTGCGTTGCAGCCTGTTCTTTTGCGCTGTCGTTTATCCGGCGTTCGTTTTGCAAAATTTCCTGTGTGGTCTGATTTTGTTCCTGCAAAACCGCCGATACTTCTTGCTCGGCAGCCTGACGCGCAGAGGTATCATCGGCAGAACTTTGCGCCTGCACCTTTACCGTTCGGTCTTTCAGGTTCTTTAACCGTTCAAAAACCTTGTTGAGCGCAGCATCGTCCACATCAAAGCCAATGGCGATTGCAATATCCCGAATCGTCAAATTCTCACCCCCTTATCGTTTCATTTCCTCAACCTGCATGCGCTGGATGTCCAGATCTCGGACGTAGAGTGCATATAGTTTTAACGCCTCATCCAGCGAGTAACAGCTTTCCAATTCCCACTTGGAGGCAAGACCTGCCTTGATCAGCACATACATCCGCAGTTCCAGTTCTCCAAACTGCGAGGTGTCTAAATGACCGTAGCGCTCTGGGTCGTCGGAACTGTCTGAGCCGCGTCGCGCGCTCCAAAGAGGCTGACGGCTCTCTCGAAAAAACCGCCGAAATTCTCCTTGAGGACATGAAACGCCAGCACATACATCTGATCCACCCTGCCGCAGAAAATCTCATCCGCCATTTCTTCTGTCAGCCATTCACCGTCTGCCTTTGTCACAACATTTTTGGAGCAGAGCAGTTTTTTCATCAGCTTTTCAAGCTTGTCCCCACTCAAAACGGAAAATGCTCCGGAAAACTGCGGCACTGCCGTCATAACGTCATCGTCCATGTCGAGCTTTTTATCTGCAATCAATGGGGCAAGTGTTCCGATTACCGGAGCAAGCACCGAAGCCAATTCTCCCGAGAGATTTGCCGCGGTAAAAGCGCCGAAGGGATAGATTACAAAGAGCTCCCCTCCGACGCTCACTTCTTTTCCTTCAATGCGCCGACTGTAATTTGCCTGCATTATACGTCATCCCTTTCTGATTCTGCGGTATAGATTACCCACTGGCGGTTGCCTGCCTTCTTTCCGAAATCGCTGTTTGGCATCTTTGCCACCCATGCGGCATCGGCAGAAAGCAGAACTTCGCCGGTTTTCTTTTTGATAAGCAGCGGATAGGTGATCAGTTCGCCCTGCCGCAGTCCTCCTGCCAGACGGGCAAGGATACGGTTTGCCTTGACGCCATAAAGGTTGCTGATGGTCACTTTGGAACAGGCGTTCGGGTCGATGGATGTGACAATCGCCCCATCACAGCCGGTGGTCGGCGCTGCTTCCTCTGCCATGTCCTCAATCGTCAAAAAGGCATCGTCCGCAAGTCCGGTCAGGCTGTTTTGACCAAAGCTGATTAAAACATCCTTGCAGTTATAGACAATAAATTCCCTTGTCATCGTTTGCCTCCTTAATATTCGAGTACGCCGTGGATCTCAACATAGTGGATGGCTCCGGCTAAACGGGCAGTAAATTTGCAGTTTTTCAGTTCTCTGCTCGAACGCTCCGTCTGAGTCAGATCTCTTGCCCTTGGAACGGTAACTGTGTAACCCGGGATCATATTGCCATCCTCGTCGTATTCGGTCGGTGCGATTCCACCCATCGCCTGTCCTCGTTTAAGCGCATAGATCATCTGGTTTTGTACCTGCGCGATTCCGCTGTCGGTGTATGGAATCTTTGGG
>CAMNVW010000177.1 GCA_946563605.1 uncultured Clostridia bacterium
CGATTATCAAAAAGTGGCTTTATTCTGACAAGGACATCTTTTTAAGAGAGATCGTCTCCAACGGCTGCGACGCCATCAAAAAGCTGGAAAGCCTGCGTGGAATCGGTGAAGCGCCGCAGGAAGAAGGCTGGCAGCCGAAGGTGATTGTCACCATCGACAAGGACAACAAAAAGCTCATCGTTGCAGATAACGGAATCGGTATGACTGAGGATGAGGTGGAACGGTATATCACCCAGATTGCGTTTTCCGGCGCGGAAGAATTTTTGGAAAAATACAAGGAGAAATCCGAAGAAAGCGCCGGCATCATCGGACATTTCGGTCTGGGATTTTATTCGGCGTTTATGGTTTCCGACACCGTTGAGATTGAAACACTCTCCTATCGGGAGGGTGCTGCGCCTGTTCATTGGGCCTCCGCAGGTGAGGACAGCTATGAGATAAGTGATGGAAGCCGCACCGAACATGGTACCACCGTTACAATGAATCTTTCGGATGAAGAGCTGGAATTTTTGGAGGAAGGACGCATCCATGAGATGCTGCACAAATACTGCCAGTTTATGCCGTATGAAATCTACCTCAATCCGCATGACGAGGAACGTCCGGTCTACGATCAGGAAGGCAATGTCGAAAAGAACGAGGACGGCACCGATAAAACGCGCATCGTAAAACCTCTGCCGGTCAATGATACACAACCGCTGTGGCTGAAAGCGCCGAAGGATTGCACCGATGAGGAGTACAAAGCATTTTACCAGAAGGTATTCATGGACTTTAACGAGCCGCTGTTCTGGATCCATCTGAATGTGGATTATCCGTTTAACCTCAAAGGGATCCTCTATTTCCCGAAACAGGTGAACCAGCTGGAAGTAGTTCCTGGTCAGGTCAAGCTGTACAGCAATCAGGTGTTTGTAGCGGATAACATCAAGGAGATCATTCCAGAATTTTTGTTGCTGCTCAAAGGCGTGATCGACTGTCCAGATATGCCGCTGAACGTTTCGCGCAGCTTTTTGCAGAACGACGGTCAGGTGCAGAAGATTGCACAGCATATCACCAAGAAGGTTTCGGACAAGCTGCACCAGATTTTCAAAAACGAGCGCGAATCCTATGAAAAATACTGGAACGATATTTCTGCGTTTATTAAGTTTGGCTGCCTGAAAGACGAAAAATTCTATGACCGCATGAAAGATATTATCCTGCTCAAGACCATCGACGGCGAATATAAAACGCTGGAGGAATATCCAAAGACGCAGGACAACAAGATTTACTATGTCACGGATGAAAACTTGCAGGCACAGTATATCTCCATGTTCAAAGAAAACGGCATGACTGCGGCGGTGCTGACCCACATGATCGACCCGCACTTTATCAGCCTGCTGGAATATAAGAATCCAGAACAGATGAAGTTCTTGCGCATTGACGCAGACCTCGGCGACGCGCTGAAGGTTGCGCAGTCCGAGGAAGGCAAACAGGCACAGGAAGAGCAGAACAAGGAACTGATCGACTGCTTTAAAACGTATCTGGCGGATGAAAAGGTTGAGTATAAGGTGGAAAGCCTGAAAGCGTCCGGCACACCGGCGGTCATCCTGCTGTCCGAATATGCGCGCAGGATTCAAGATATGAACCGTATGTTCGGCGATTCGTTTGCACCGGAAAATCAGGTTACATTGGTGCTCAACAGCGAAAATCCGGTTATTCAGAGTATTCCGAATCTGAGCGAAGAAAACAAAGAGCTTGTCTGCCGTCAGGTGTATGATCTGGCGCTGCTGGCTCATAAACCGCTGACCGCACAGCAGATGTCCGACTTTGTAGCAAGAAGCATGAAGCTGCTGGAGCTGGTTACTAAGAAATAAGATTTTTTAAAAAGCAGACTTTCGGGAAAGTCTGCTTTTTTTATAAAAGTTTTTTGGGAGGTGTTCCTCCTCTCGACTCTCCCGATACCATCGGTTGATGAGCAATATTGATAGCTTCGCCAGAACGGGGGAAACTGAGCTTGCGCTGGGGTACTGCCGTACCGCAGCATCGAAACAGCTATCTACCCCTATCGCCTTTTTATTTATTTTTTAATAAAGAGATTTCGCACTCTGCGGAGTACGACCAAAGGCAGCGCCTTTGGTAGGTTTTGGACAATGTCCAAAACAGGCAATTTATTGAAAAAAGTTGACAAAACTTTTTTCAATCAGGACAAACGGCTGCTGGTGTGCTACAATAAACTTATCGAATACAGGAATTTGCATCAGGCAAAGGAGGACAGCGATGAAGGAAGAAATTACAAAGCTGCGGCAGCTGATTGAAAACAGCCGGCGTATCGTTTTTTTCGGCGGTGCCGGTGTGTCCACAGAATCACAAATCCCGGATTTCCGCAGTGAGGACGGATTGTATACCGCAAAGCAGAGCAAGCAATATGCCTATCCGCCGGAAATGATGCTCAGCCACTCCTTTTTTAAAAGGCATACGGAGGAGTTCTTTGAGTATTACTTTGACAAGATGATTTACCCAGAAGCAAAGCCGAATCCGGCACATCAGGCTTTGGCAAAGCTGGAGGAAATGGGCAAGCTGTCCGCGGTCGTTACGCAGAATATCGACGGACTGCATCAGATGGCAGGCAGCAAAAAGGTGTATGAACTGCACGGGAGCGTGCTGCGCAACACCTGTATGCAGTGCGGCAAAAAGTATAGCCTTGCAGATATGCTTGCCTGGAAAGGGAAAAGCATTCCCAAATGTGCCTGCGGCGGCATCATCAAGCCGGATGTGGTGTTGTATGAAGAAAGTCTGAACAGCGATGTCATTGAAGGGGCAGTGCGTCATATCATGGCGGCGGATCTGATGATCGTGGGTGGAACATCGCTTGCGGTGTATCCGGCGGCAGGACTTTTGCAATATTACGGCGGCAAAGATTTGGTGCTTATCAATCAGACGGCGACCCAATATGACCGCAGGGCATCGCTTGTGATCCGCGAGAAAATCGGCGAGGTGCTGTCCGAAGCGACCGCTTCCCTTTAAAAAGCAGAGAAAACCATGATTTTCTGCTTGACGATGCTATGTTCAGATAGTAAAATAAATAGGAACTCTATCGTACAGAAAGGAAATTGGAAAACATGAAAGTCAGAATTCCAAAACACAGAGAATTTATTATCAATCTGGAAAACACCGCTGAGGAAAAACGCGACGAATGCTGGGAGAAGCTGGAAGCCATCCTTGAGAACTACAAAAAAGAGGGAAAATCGGTTTACACCCCAACCTTTATCGAGGACAATGAGGACAAAGTAAAGGCACTGCAGGCAGAGTACGGCTTCGATTACACCATCGAACTCAAATAAAATAATCCTTTTGATGAGAAAACAGCAGAACTTCAACGACTTTCTGCTGTTTTTTTCTGCCAAAAACGACAACCGAAGCATAATTTTAAAAATAGACACAAATTATTTAAAAGAAACGCCGGTGCGGCATTTGACAAAGGGTGTTTGTAGAGTTACAATATTATAGATATACTATTGATTGTTTTCTAATAAAAAAATACCGGCGGGAAAAACACTTGCGGTATGACAGGATAA
>CAMNVW010000178.1 GCA_946563605.1 uncultured Clostridia bacterium
TCTGGGAACTGCTGAAAGTGCGGCAGAGAGATGAGCTTTGACCACAACGGGATTTTCCATGTGTGGGTTTTCCGTCACCGGTTTTCCGGACGGTGGACAAGCTGACGCTCCGGAGCGTACCGCAACCGGATTTCAGGACGATGGTTTTTGTGCCCTCCATCGGGGCTGAAATTCATCCTCTAACTAATAAGAAATAAATCAAGATACAAGAGAATCAATCTATCAATCAACACAAAAATGGATGGATTGATGGATGGGATAGGAGGTCAGATGAAAACTTTTTGCAAGCTCACGGCGCAGAGCCCAGCGGCGTCCTATGTGCCGCTACCAAGGTTCCTTCTCCAAGACGAAGCCCTGAGGGATATCAGCAACGACGCCAAGGTGCTCTACGCGCTGCTGCTGGACAGAGCCAGCATTTCCCGGCAGAACGGCTACGTCGAGCCGGACGGCACGATTCGGCTGTACTTTACCTTGGAACAGGCACAAACCAAACTCCACCGCAGTCGCCAGAGCGCCACGCGGATCTTCCGGGAATTGGAGTACAGCGGCTTGATCGTTCGGCGCAAGCAGGGGTTGGGCAAGCCCGCCCTCATCACGCTGAACTACCCGTCGGACGCAAAGCTCATCGCAAAGGAGGGCGAAGATGCACAGACTTGACCCCATCGAGCGGTTGCCGGACGGCTCGCTCTTACGTCTGACGCCGGGGCAGTTCCGCAGCGTGCGCGGTCTTGTAAAGCGCTGCTGCAACTTCTTGGATGGCGACTGCCTGCTGTTGGACGGCGTCTGTCCGCAACACATCTCCCGCAGCCTGCTTTGCCGGTGGTTTCGCCGCGCCGTGCTGCCTCAGCAGCCGAAGCTGGAACAGGCCATTCTCAGCCCGAAAAAACTCCGCCGCTGCGAAGTCTGCGGCACGGGCATTCTCGCCCGCTCCGGCAGGACAAAATACTGCCCCACCTGCGCCAAGGAGGTTCATCGCCAGCAGAAGGCAAAATCCGCCCGCAAACGGCGCTCGGGCGTAGACAATTTTGAGGCGAAAAGCCCTTGAATTGCAAGCATTCCCGCACCACCAAAGCCGTATGGCAATACGATTTCCCTCGCAGCCGCGAAATCGAATTCTATTTGTCTACATAAGCACCGGAACACACGCATAGATTGAAGCAGCAAACGCTCTGGAAAGGAGGGCAGCCATGGAAGTATTTCTGATCTTCCCGAAATCAAAGCAGGCGCAGCAGGAACTTGGGCAGGATCTGGCGAAGTTCCAGTCCGAGCAGGCGCTGAAAAATGTCCAGAAGCTGCCCTGTTCCACGGAGCAGAAGCTGGAACTGGTAGACGCAGCCGTGAAGCATCTGAAAGCGCAGCAATAATACATAGCAAACGAGCAGGCCAGCCTCAACAGCCGGTCTGCTCGTTTACTGCTATGGTTATGTCTGTTTGAAATACTTCTCCCATGTGGATTTGAAAATCTGCTTGCGGTTTTGCTCCCAATGCTTGAGATTTCCAAGGCTGACGCCCAGCTTGTCCGCATATTGTCTCTGCGTCAGCCCCAGTTTCGTTCGGATTGCCTTGATCTGGTTGCTCTGACCATTCCTCAGAAATAGATTGTAGTCATCCAGAAGCGTATCGACCGGCACTTCAAAAAGCTGCGCGATTTTCTCCATGTGCTCCGGCGGATAGAGGTCTTTGCCGTATTCCTCATAGTGGACATAGGTGCTCCGGTCTATCCCGGCGTAGTCTGCAACGTCTCTCTGGCGCAGGCCTTTCTGGTAGCGAAGTCAGCGCAGCTTGTCCGCTGTTTCGGTGATTTCTGAGAAGTCCGGGAACTGCAAATTGAACTTTTCTGCGTCCTGAAACTTGTGCGGCAGCACCACTGGAAACTGAAGAATTTGCAGCGGGGCTACTTTTACCGCACCCGATACATTGGAAATCAGGATATAGCAGCGGACTCCCACTCTCGCCAGCAGGCGCCATTTTGCCTCAAAAGACACCCGTTCCGCCACCTCAATTGCCGTTTGTTCCGTTGTGATAGTATGGCATTTTCAATACATCGGCTTGCATAGGTGGCAAATTTCGTGCCTTTGCCGCTGTTAAAGCTGGACGCCGCTTTGATGAGCCCGATCGTACCAATTGAAATCAAATCCTCCTGATCTCGATAACTCGCATAATACTTTTTGATAATATGGGCGACCAGACGCAGATTGTGTTCGATCAGCTTGTTTTTTGCCTTCACATCGCCCTGCTGTATTTTGGCAAGACACTCTTCTTCCTCCTCCTTGGAAAGCGGTTTTGGAAACGAACCGCTGCCTGTGACGTGCAGTGCCAGATAAATCATGTTGCACAACGCAACCAACACCATCGCTGAATACATCTTTATCCCCTCCTGAAAGTGATTGCCGTAAAGCGTTTATACTTTCAAGGTATGCCCGATTTGTTCGAATTTTGTTTGTCCCTTTTTCTTTTTGGCTCAAAAACATTGAGGGGATAAAAAAAACCGCCCCCAAAAGGACGGTTTGATTATTGAGTTGATTGTTTTTAAAGAATAGGCAATTTCTTTTCCAAAAATGCGTTTTTCAGTGTTCCCTGCTCATCATCTTCAATGATTTTCCACTTTCCGCCCGGGCTGCTGCCGTCCAACGGAGAAGGATTTGTAATACTATACAAATAATCTTCTTCACTGTCATCAATGACGCGCAGTGCATTTCCGTCTAATTCAACACCCAAACACTCATAAATCTTATCTGAGGTCAGGCTAACTGCTTCAAAGCTCTCTCCGATATACTGTACCTTCATCATAATTACCCCTTGTCGATGTTTTTTCTAATCGTATCGGTGATTGGGACAATCCAAACAAATTTGCCTAAAATTTTCCGTTTGAGTTGCTTCATCGGGTGCTGTTCTTTCAGGTGCCATATGCTCTGCTACCATTGAAATGTCAAAACATATTCCATCATCAATTTTTTCTTTCATTAACGGACAGTCAATCTTCACAACAATTTCTTCCATTCAATCAATCGGCAGCTTACCATCTAAAAACGCATTTCTTAATGTACCTTTCTCATCATCTTCGATGATTTTCCATTTTCCGCCTGGGCTGCTGCCGTCCCACGGAGCGGGATTTTCAATATCATACAAATAATCTTCTTCGCTGTCATCAACGATTCTCAGCGCGTTGCCGTCTAACTCGACACCTAAACATTCATAAATCTTATCTGAGGTCAGGCTAACTGCTCCAAAACTCTCTCCAATATACTGTACCTTCATCATGATTACCCCTTCCTTTTTCATTTATTATCGTATTGTTTTTCTTCGTACTCATACCAATGGACTTCATGAGTTTAGATTATAACAGGTTTACTTTTCCTTCTTCAATGGCTTTTTCCAGTTGTTTCATGATTTCTTCTTGTTTTTGTATATCTTTTGAGTCGCTCGATTCTTTTAAAACAATTACCCCTTCGGGGCTCCAATCATTCATCCTTGCCAGAAATTTATCATGGTCATTCAGCTGTTAATACATCTTTATTTTTTACTGATTGGATA
>CAMNVW010000179.1 GCA_946563605.1 uncultured Clostridia bacterium
GCGGTGTGCTGCCGCACAATTACATAGAAACAGCGTTTGTGACCCGAACGATTTTTATTTATTTTTCATCAGCCGCTGACGCGGTGTGCTGCCGCACAATTACATAGAAACAGCGTTTGTGACCCGAACGATTTTATTTTTATATTTATTTTTTAGGGGCATTTCGCTCATTGCGATGAGCGACCAAAGGCTTTGCCCTTTGGAAACCCACAACTTTTGAAAAAGTTGACAAAACTTTTGTTTTGGTGCAAACGATCGAAACCGAAATAAGTTTTCTTCACCACAGCTCGAAAACACGCTTGTTTATCACCTCAAAACTTGTTATAATTTGAAACAGAAACAGGTGCGCTTTTGCGTATTGAAATAGAAAGGACTTGAACGCATGAGGATCGTGACATCCAAACAGATGAAACAAATTGAGCAAAACTCGACTCAATATCAAATGAGCTTTTTGCGCCTGATGGAAAATGCAGGCTGTGCAGCAGCTCGTGTTATCGTTGAAACACTCCACGACGTAAGCGGCTTAAACTGTGTTGCTTTTTGCGGCAAAGGCAACAATGGCGGCGACGGTTTTGTTGTTGCCAGAAAACTTCATGAACTCGGTGCAAACGTCACCATCGTCCTGACCGACGGCGAACCTAAAACCGACGACGCTTCCAAGATGCTGAACATCGCCAGAATGGCTGGTATTCCGGTCTTTTCCTTTGAAACAGAGCCGGAACTGATTCCTTCAACCGTCGCTGATGTAGACGTCATCATCGATGCCGTATTCGGCAGCGGCTTCCACGGCGAAATTGACATCCGCCGCCGCCAGATCACCTCGATGATTAACTCCGCGATTGCCGCAGTATTTTCCCTCGATATCCCAAGCGGCATCAACTGCGACACCGGCGAAGCAGCTCTGGACGCTGTCAACGCTGACTTCACCATCGCTTTTGACAGCTACAAACCGGCGCATATGCTGCCAAAATATCTGCCGAATTTAGGCAAGGTAACGCTTGCGTCCATCGGCATCGACCCTCTTTCCTACACCGATGTCCCACAGAATCACTTTGTTGCTGACGATGAGTTTGTGTATCCGCTGATCCCACTCCGCCA
The DNA here is from genome assembly GCA_946563605.1 of uncultured Clostridia bacterium. Lineage (GTDB taxonomy): Bacteria > Bacillota > Clostridia > Oscillospirales > Ruminococcaceae > Negativibacillus. Next base: position 1,099 of record CAMNVW010000179.1, read on the forward strand.
GCCGGACGCACACAAAACTTCCACCGGAAAGCTCCTCAACATTGCGGGCGGCATCGGCTGCACCGGTGCTGCCATCCTTTCTTCCACCGCGGCACTGCGCTCAGGCGCTGGTTATGTGGTTACCGCTGTACCACAGGCGATCTACCCCATCGTTGCACCAAGCCTGATCCAATCCCCATTCTGCTTCATCGACGCCGCTGCTGACGTTGCCAGCGCAATCACCGGCGCATCTGCGGTCTGCATTGGCTGCGGCATGGGCATCGGTCAGCGCCAGCGCGGTATTTTGGAAGAGGTCCTCTATCTCGCAAAATGTCCTGTTGTCATTGACGCAGACGGCATAAACAACCTTGCTATGGACATATCCATAGTAGCGGATGCAAAATGTCCTGTCGTTTTGACCCCACACTTTGGCGAGATGGCAAAGATCTGCCGCACCAGCGTCAAGGAGATTCAGAAAGCGCCGCTGCTGTGCGCACAGGAACTGGCTGCACAGCTAAAAGCAACCATTGTCCTCAAGGGCGCGCACACCATCATTGCTTCTCCCGACGGCCGCACCTTTATCAATCAAACCGGCAATCCGGGGCTGGCAAAAGCCGGCAGCGGCGATGTTTTAACCGGTATCCTCGCTTCGCTTATCAGTCAGGGAATGAATCCGTTTGACGCCGCTGTCTGTGCGGTTTATCTGCACGGCGCTGCTGCTGACCGCTGCACCGAAAGGATGTCCGAATACTTTATGCAGCCGGACGATATCCTCATCGACCTCGGCAAGATGATGAAGGAACATATCCGCTAAAGATTTTTTCGACAATGGGACTTTTTTCGCATCCGCTGACTTACTTTTCTAGGAGGCGGTATTATGCTGCAAAAATTGTCCCATTGTTTTTGTTCCAAAAAATTTCTTGCGCTCCTGCTCGTTTTGATTTTGCTCATCGGCGGTGTTTTTTTGCTGTGCAAATCTCCCGTTGCAGGCGGCAAAGAATCCTGCGAACAGCAGCTTGCACGGGCAGCGGCAAACCTTTCGGGCGCGTTTTCTGCGACGCTTGAAATCAAGTACGATGATTTTGCCGCAAACGTGCAGTACGAACAGCGTTACATCGGCGACAGCACCTTCCGATTCACCTCGCCGCCGTCGCTGGATGGCTTTGAGCTGACTATTGCGGACGGCGCTGTGAACCTATCCTACCGAGGCTTAGGCTCAACGATGAACACCGACCAGTTTTTCTCCGCATCGGGCGCAGGAATGTTTTTGACCGCGCTGGAGAACATCATCTCCCAGCAGGGCTTTGTATGTGCCGAGGAAAACGGTGTTTTAACGCTGACCATGCCTGCCGGAGAGGAAGAGCCTACCTTTCTGGCGCAGCTGGATACACAAAGCGGCGCTATTATCAAGCTCGAATTTCCACAGGAAAATGTGAGTATCAACGTTTCCGACTTTACGATGCAATAAAAAAATTCCTCCCAATGGGAGGAATTTTTTTATTGCATACTGCTATTCATCAGAAATGCTGTCCCCAATAAAACAAAGAACATCCGCAAACGCCTCACCTTCTTTGCATCCGGCGAATAGAATAAAACAGCACGCCTTTCTAAGAAGATACATAAGCACTGTCATCCCCCTCATTTTACGATACAAAGGAGTTTTGCAATATGCCGACTAAACCGCTCTCTCCCCTTTCCCAGCTCAAAGAAGGACACACCGGACAGGTATCTCATCTGACCCTTTCCGGCGAAATGCGCCGCCGTTTGCAGGATCTTGGTGTGATCGAGGGTACGCCCATCCGATGCCTGCAAAAAAGTGCGTTTGGCGATCCGACCGCTTACCTGATTCGCGGTGCCGCCATTGCCCTGCGCCAAAGCGACGCACAGCACATTCTGGTCAGGACGCTGTAACGATGTTCTGTCAAAAATCCCAACAGAAAGGAGCGAGCTGCGATGGGGCTGACGATCAATTCCACCGGAACCTGCGGCTCCGATATTTTTTCCATTCCAAAGCAACAGGACAATGATCTGGTGATTGCCCTTGCCGGCAATCCAAACGTTGGCAAAAGCACCATTTTTAACGCCCTGACCGGTATGCACCAACACACCGGAAATTGGCCCGGGAAAACCGTTTCCAATGCGTACGGCAGATGCTCCCGACACGGACAGGAGTACATCTTTGTGGATCTGCCAGGTACATATTCCATCATGGCACACTCCCCCGAGGAGGTTGTCGCAAGGGACTTCATCTGTTTTGGCAAGAGCAACGCAACGGTGGTTGTCTGCGACGCTACCTGTTTGGAGCGAAACCTCAATCTTGTTTTGCAGGTGCTGGAAATCACGACGCGCGTGGTGCTGGCTTTAAATCTGATGGACGAAGCCGAGAAAAAACACATCCATATTGATACCGTTCTGCTCTCCAAAAAGCTCGGGATTCCAGTC
>CAMNVW010000180.1 GCA_946563605.1 uncultured Clostridia bacterium
GACATTTTTATCTTTCTTTTATGCAAGCGTGCAAATTGGGAAACACAGCGTCAGGGCGTAGACAAACGGAAGAGTAAACAAAACGCTGTCAAAGCGATCCAAAACGCCGCCGTGACCAGGCATGATGTTTCCGAAATCCTTAATGCCAAACTGACGTTTGATCAGCGAAAAGCTCAGATCCCCCAGCACGCTGATGAGCGACGCAAACGGAGAGATCAGCAGCAGGCGCAGATAATTGACCTGCATCGCAGCGCCCAGCACGGTGGACACCTTGACGAAAATCCATGCCGTCAGCAGATTGAGCACAATGCAGGTAGCCAATCCGCCGACAAGTCCCTCCACCGTTTTTTTCGGGCTGACCAGCGGACACAGCTTGTGCTTTCCGAACTTGCAGCCGACAAAATACGCGCCCGTATCACTGAACCACGCGCAGCACAGCGCAAGCAGCAGATAATACAATCCCAGCGTGTAACCGTTGTTGTCACGCAGATAGACCGCCGATGACAGCGACAGCGGAATCCCAATGCTCATCATAAACACCAGCGCAATATCCTCCACACGGGTATTCTGATGGGATTTTAATAAAATCAAAAACAGTATGGCGATGTACGGCAGCAAAAACAGCGGCAGCAGATTCATTTCCTTTTGCATCGGCACGAAAGGAAAGCACGCTGCAACCAAAAATGCCGCCGCGGACAGCAATTTGTTGCGGCTGATTTTGGTCGCCGTCAAAAACTCATACATCGCCATCAAAGCAAGCGCCATGATGGCGATATTGAGCACAGGCGTCTGGAAAAAGCTGAGCACAATCACCAACAATATAATTCCGACAATAGCTGAAATCACTCGTGTTTTCAATAAAATCTCTCCATTCCTCCGATTACTCCTGCCAGCAGATTCCCTGTGCAGGATGTGTCTTGCAAAACAGATTGAAATCTATATTCCGCCGAAACGTCTGTGACGCTGGTGAAAGATTTCGATTGCCTTTTCCAGATGCTCCGGCTTAAAATCCGGCCACAGAACATCCATAAACACAAATTCCGAATATGCCGCCTGCCAGATCAGGAAATTGGATAAGCGTTCCTCGCCACTCGGACGAATGATCAAATCAGGGTCGGGCTGACCGGCTGTGTAGAGATGGTCGCAGAGCATCTGCTCGTCGATCTGTTCCGGCGCGGTCTTTCCCTGCTCAAGGAGCTCTGCTATCGCCTGTACCGCGTGTACAAGCTCATTTCTGCCGCCGTAGTTGAGCGCAACATTGACCGTCAGTCCGGTTCTTCCCTGACCGATTTGTTCAATGCGCTTGATTTTTTCCTGCAAAACAATGCTCAGCGCGCCCATATCCCCGATAAACCGCGTCCTGACTGCGGTGTCGTCATTCTGATGGGCAAACGCTTCGTCCATATATTCCTCAAGCAGGTTCATAATGGCGTCGACCTCATCCTTCGGACGTTTCCAGTTTTCGGTGGAAAAAGCATAGACCGTCAAATATTGCAGACCGATTTTATCGCAGTATTCCACGATTTTGCGGAAGGCTTTCGCGCCCTCGCGATGGCCGTATTTGCGCGGCAGCCCTCTTTTTTTTGCCCATCGTCCGTTGCCGTCCATGATGATGCCGATATGCTTTGGCAAATCGTCCCGTCTAACTCGTTTGTTTTCCATCCAAAGCTTCTCCTATCTCCTAAAAAAACAGGCACCGCAATGGCGATGCCTGCTGCACACATACTCTGAGTGCTCTGCATCCATTTACAGAGACATTACTTCCTGTTCTTTTTCCTTAACAGCTTTATCAATCTGTTTGATAAATTTATCTGTCAGTTCCTGAACATCTTTCTCTGCATCTTTCAGATCGTCCTCAGACAGCTCGTTTGCTTTTTTCTGTGCTTTGAGCTTATCTACTGCATCACGGCGAATGTTGCGGACTGCAACCTTCGCGCTTTCTCCGTCCTTAGATACCTGTTTGCACAGTTCTTTACGGCGTTCCTCTGTTGGAGATGGGAATACCAGACGAATGACAGAACCGTCGTCAGTCGGATTGATGCCGACATCGGAAGCCTGGATTGCTTTGTTGATGAGTTTCAGTGTGGATTTGTCCCATGGCTGGATGACCAGTGTTCTTGCGTCCGGGGTGGAGATGGTAGCCAGCTGCTGGATTGGGGTCGGTGCGCCGTAGTAGTCAACGGTCACGCGATCCAGAACCGATGGAGATGCTTTTCCTGCGCGGATGGTACCAAATTCCCGATACAGAGAATCCAGTGTTTTATTCATTCTTTCTTCAATATCCTTGTACTGAGCTTTCATAATTGCCTCCGTTCTGCCGGAGCTGTCCGGCAATGATTATTTTGTTTGGGTAATTATTTTACAAGTGTGCCGACGTCTTCCTGCTTCACCGCACGCAGAATATTGTCAGGGTCCTCCAGGCTGAATACCAGCACTGGGATATGGTTGTCGCGGCACATAGAGAATGCTGTCATATCCATTACAGCGAGCTGTTTGGAGATAGCCTCATCAAAGGACAGGGTCGAATAGCGAACTGCGTCTGGATTCTTATGCGGGTCGCTGTCATAAACGCCGTCCACCATGGTTGCTTTCAGGATGATCTGCGCATTGATTTCTGCTGCGCGCAGAGCAGCTGCTGTATCGGTGGAGAAGAATGGGTTGCCGGTTCCGCATCCGAAGATAACGATTCTGTTTTTCTGCAGATGACGGACTGCACGGTTGCGGATGTATGGCTCTGCTACCTGCTGCATGGTGATTGCGGTCTGTACACGGACGTCACAGCCTGCCTGTTCCAAAGCGTCTGCCAAAGCAAGCGAGTTCATTGCCGTTGCCAGCATACCGATATGGTCTGCCCTTGTGCGGTCCATATTGCCGCTGCTGCGTCCTCTCCAGAAGTTTCCGCCGCCGACTACGATGGCGATTTCTGTACCCAGATCATAAATTTTTTTGATGCTTGCGCAGATAGACTGAACGGTATCGTAATCAAAACCGGTTTTCTGGCTGCCCGCAAGTGCTTCGCCGCTTAATTTGATAAGCACGCGCTTATACATATTTCTTTCACTCCCAATATATTTTGTACGTTGTCCCTGTTTTGGATGTCCGCACCAAGATTTTACTATACCTCTTATTTTACCGTAAGTCGTTTGCGATGTAAAGACTTATTTTTGATTCTGCGAAAGTAATCCCAAAACATCGTCGTTCCTTGAGCAAAACAATCCCTGTACGGCTTTTTATGAATCCTTAATGATATCGTAAAGCTCATCCACTGTGGTTGCCGCAATCATACATTCCTTTACGTTTGGCTCGCACAGTTTTTGTGCCACGCTCATCATAACGCCGATGTGTCCGTCGTCGCTGGTTGCCGCCAATACAAATACGACCGAGACCGGATCGTATGAAGCGTGTCCGAATTTGACCGGCGTTTTCAGCGTCATCAGGCTGATGCAGCCTTCGCGCACATCCTGTTTTGGTCTGGCATGGGCAACCGCTACCCCCTGTGTCAGCACAATGTAAGG
>CAMNVW010000181.1 GCA_946563605.1 uncultured Clostridia bacterium
CTCTTTACAAAAGAAAACACCGCCGGAACTCGCTGCCAAAGCAGCTTCCGTCGGTGTTTTCAGCTTGTCAGTGGTGCAGATAAGCCGCACTCTTTTTTAGAACAAGGTCATCTGGCTGGATTCCGGCAGATTACCCAGCGCACCGCACTCCTTTAGGTTTTCTACCACCGTCTTGGATACGCCGGAGCGTGAAACGATGTCGTCCATCGAGATAAATTCGCCCTGCTGCGCCGCTTCATACAAGCTGTTTGCCGCGGCGTCTCCGACGCCCTTCAGCGAGCAGAACGGCAGACGAATCTTACCGTCCTCGATTTGATATTTGGTGGCGTGGGAACGGTAAAGGTCGATCGGCAAAAACTCGATGCCGCGGCACAAAGCCTCCAGCGCAATATGCAGACATTCTGCCGTTTTCTTCTCCTTATCGGTTGCCTCCAAGCCCTTGGAACGCAGCTCTTTCATCCGCAGACGAACCATGTCCTTGCCCTGAATGACCGTCGCCGCGTCAAAGTCCTCGCCGCGCACCGTAAAATGCGCCGCGTAAAACGCCAGCGGATAGTGCAGTTTATACCAGCACAGGCGAATCGCCGCAATGACATACGCCGCCGCGTGCGCTTTCGGGAACATATACTTAATTTTAAAGCAGGAATCAATATACCACTGCGGCACATTATGTTCCTTCATCGCTTGCACGTGCTCCTCTGTCAACAGCTTGTGCGCCTTGCCCTTTCGGACGATCTCCATGATTTTAAAGGACATGGACGGGTCCAGCCCATGATAAATCAGGTACAGCATGATGCTGTCTCGTGTACCGATAACCTCACTGATGGTGCAGGTGTTGTTTTTGATCAAGTCCTGCGCGTTGCCGAGCCATACGTCTGTACCATGGGACAGACCGGAAATTTGCAGCAGATCCGAAAAATTCTTCGGTTTACAATCCAGCAGCATTTGGCGCACAAACGGCGTACCCATCTCCGGAATCGCAAGCGTACCGGTCTCGCACTCGATTTCCTCCGCGGTGACGCCCAAAACCTCCGGCGAAGTGAACAGCTTATAAATCAGTTCATCCGATGTGTTGGCGTCGTTTACATTGGTTCCTGTCAAGTCCTCCATGTACTTGTACAAGGTCGGCACATCGTGTCCGAGGATATCCAGCTTCAAAATGGTGTCGTGCAGCGAGTTAAAATCAAAGTGGGTGGTGATGATGTCGGAGTTGACATCGTCCGCCGGATGCTGGATCGGCGTAAAGTCGAACACTTCGTAATCATTCGGCACAACGACCATGCCGCCCGGGTGCTGTCCGGTGGAACGCTTTACACCGGTGCAGCCCTTGGACAGCCGGTTTTCCTCCGCCTTGTGCAGCGTTTTTTCACGCTCGGAAAGATAGTTTTTCACATATCCGTAGGCAGTCTTATCCGCCAGCGCGCCGGTCGTACCTGCCTTAAACACATGACCCGTACCGAAGAGCTCCTCGGTATATTTATGCGCTTTGGACTGGTACTCTCCCGAGAAGTTCAGGTCAATATCCGGCGACTTATCGCCGTGGAAGCCGAGGAAGGTTTCAAACGGGATATCGTGACCATCGCGCAGATACGGCGTTCCGCAGTGTATACAGTTTTTCGGCGGAAGGTCGAAGCCCGAGCCGACCGAACCGTCCAGGAAAAATTCGGTGTGATTGCACTTTGGACAGCGGTAATGCGGCGGCAGCGGATTTACCTCCGAGATACCCGCCATGATTGCGACAAACGACGAACCGACCGAACCACGCGAGCCGACCAGATAGCCGTCCGATTCCGACTTGGAAACCAGTTTCTGTGCGATAACATACAGCACCGCAAATCCGTGGGAAATGATGGATTCCAGCTCTTTGGTCAGACGGCTGGACACGACCTCTGGAATCTTTCCCTCAAACTCATACCAGTCCTTGGCGCGCTGCCATGTGCGCTGGCGCAGATCTTCCTCCGCACCGTCGATGGTTGGGGTGTAGGTTCCGTTCGGGAACGGGCGCACCTCCTCAATCATGTCCGCAATCAGATTGGTATTGGTAACAACGATTTCATACGCCTTTTCCGGGGACAGATAGGAAAACTCGTCCAGCATCTCCTGCGTGGTATGCAGATACAGCGGCGGCTGGTTGTCCGCATCCTTGAAGCCCTGTCCTGCCATCAGAATGGCGCGGAAGATGGCATCTTCCTTGCGCATGAAGTGGACGTCACCCGTCGCAACGACCGGAATCCCCAGCCGGTCACCCAATTTAATGATGGTGCGGTTCAAGTCCTGCAACTCTTTGATGCTGCTGACCGTTCCGTTGCGCATCATAAATTCGTTGTTGCCGATCGGCTGAACCTCCAGATAATCGTAGAAGCTCGCAATTTTGAGAAGCTCGTTCCAGCTTTTTCCGGCAACCACCGCGCGGAACAGTTCACCCGCTTCACAGGCGCTGCCGACAAGCAGACCCTCGCGGTGCTTGATCAGCTCGCTCTTTGGAATGAGCGGACGCTTTTTAAAATATTTGAGGTGCGACATCGAAACCAGCTGGTACAGATTTTTCAGACCCATCTGGTTTTTCACCAGCAAAATCTGATGATAGTATTTCAGCTGTCTCGGGTCGGCGCCTACCAAGGCGGTGTTGATGCTTTGGATACTTTCAATGCCGCTGTCACGGCGCATATCCTCCATCATGCGGATAAAGATTTTCGCGAGCACACCTGCATCATCGCAGGCGCGGTGATGGTTAAAATCCCCCACCTTCAAATATGCCGCTACCGTATCGAGCTTGTGATTTTTCAAATCCTTGTACAGCGAACGGGAGATGGCAACGGTGTCGATATAAGTATTTTTAAACGGCTTTTTGAGCCTTGCATAGGCGACGTTCATAAACGAGCAGTCAAAATCGGCATTGTGCGCCACCAGAACAGCGTCCTTCGGACAGAACTCCTCCCACATTTTGAGCGCTTCTTCTTCGCTTGGCGCGTCCTTCACCATCGCGTCGGTGATTCCCGTCAGGGAGGTTATCTTCTCGGGGATGTGACATTCGGGGTTGACGAACGTATTAAATACGTCCAGCACCTCCCCGTTTTTGACCCTGACCGCGCCGATTTCGGTGATGCGGTCCTGCGCTGCGGAAAGTCCGGTCGTTTCCAGGTCAAAGACGATGAACTCTCCATCAAAATTCTGCTTTTTGTGTCCCTTGACTGCGGCGACCATATCGTTGACAAAGTAAGCCTCCAGACCGTAAATCATGCGGAAGCCTTCCCACTTTTCGGAAGCGTACATCGCGTCGGGGAAGCCCTGTACAACGCCGTGGTCGGTAATCGCCATCGCGCGGTGTCCCCACTCGTGCGCCTGCTTTGCAAGGTCTGCCGAACCGTTCATGCCGTCCATCGTGGACATATTGGAGTGCAGATGCAGCTCCACACGTTTGACCGGTGCGTCATCGGTCTTTTTCTTCTTCTTGACCATCGTGATGGCAGTCGGTCG
>CAMNVW010000182.1 GCA_946563605.1 uncultured Clostridia bacterium
CTCATCCCAGATTTCTCCTACAAGCTCTTCTACGACGTCTTCAATGGTAACAAGTCCCATCGTACCGCCGTAGTCGTCCGTTACAATGGCAAGAGGCATCTTTTCTTTGCGCAGTTTTTCCAAAAGTCTGGACAAATTCATCGTTTTATGTACAAACAGACACTGCGTCAACAAACTGCGGATGTCATGTTTCGTATGATTGATTTCATCCTCCAAAATATCACGAACATGAACCAACCCGATGATATTGTCGATAGAATCCTCATAAACCGGAATACGGGAAACCTTGCTGTTTTTTGCAAGCTCCAAGATTTCCTCCCAGCTGTCCTCCACGTCAATGGTAATCATATCGACGCGCGGTGTGACGATTTCCTGTACTTCGATCTCATCAAATTCCAAGGCGGATTGTACAAGGTCGCTTTCTTTCTCTTCCAAAACGCCCTCTTCTTCAATGGATTCTACAATGCACTTCAATTCTTCTTCCGTCACAGACGGTCTGTCATCTGCGCCGCCGGTATGTTTTGCCACAAAATTCGACAGCAGGCTGAGGATTGCTGCAAGAGGTTTAAAGATGACCATTAAAACGCTGATCGGTCCTGAGATATTCATTGCCAGCGAATCCGCATTGTTTTTTGCATAGTTCTTTGGCAGTACCTCGCCGAAAATCAAAACGATAATCGTCATCGCAATGGTCGAAATCGCCGCGCCATTTTCTGCACCGAACAAATTGGTAAAAATCAAGGTTGCAATCGACGCCGAGGCGATATTGACAATGTTGTTTCCAATTAGAATGGTGGAAATCATTCGATCGTAGCTTTCCGCCACGCGCAGCGTTCTTGCCGCTTTTTGATTGCCGTTGTCCGCCATATTTTTTAGCCTAATCTTATTTACGCTTGAAAGGGCAGTTTCTGATCCTGAAAAAAACGCTGAAAACGCGACCAGAATCGCCACCAATCCATAAGATAACCAGCCGTCCAAAATTCATCAGCTCCACTTTCTGTCATATTTTTTGATTGAATCGGAAGTTTCCTCATCAAATTCAGTTTACCTTTTATTTTATCAGAATTCAGTTGCTTTCACAAGTTTTTTTGTGATTATTTACAGTGATTTAACCTTTCTGACCATCTTTTTGCTGTGATTCTCTGCTTGATTTGGCTTTATACGCCTTATAATAAAAATTTTACTCAATTTTTTCAAAAAATTGCGAGGTGCAGGAGCAGAGCTCCTGCTCGCTCGTCGCAACGAGTGAAACACCTCTAACAATAATATAAAAACAAAAACGTGCGAGGCACAAAAGCTGTTTCGATGCTGCGGTACGGCAGTACCCTGCCTGCGAATGCAGGCAGCTATCTTACTGGTTCTACTCTGAGAACTCGTCACAATGAGTGAAGCACCTTTATTCTCAAAAAATAAAAAGCGATAGGACTATGACCTTCGTTTGAGGTGCTTACATGGGAGTACCGTTTGTTTTTATCTGCCAGCCAGCTTACGCTGGGGTACTCCCGTACCACAGCATCGAAACAGCATCCTGACCCTATCCTTTTTTATTTTTATTTTTTAATTTGGGGTATTTCGCACTTTACGAAGTGCGACCAAAGGCTCTGCCTTTGGGTGGGTTTGGGCGTTGTCCAAACCCTGCAACCTTTTGAAAAAGGCTGGCGAAAACTTTATTTTTAAAAAGCAGTATACTCTAAAAACGAAAGATCATCATGCCGCGCAGTTCATCAAATAAAACCACTCTTTGCCCTTTTTGCAGGACTTTTTGAGCAGGGATATTTTCTGTTTCCATCTTATTCTCCCCTTGTGCCTTACTGCTGTTTTCTGTTTTTGATTTCGGCAATCTGTTTTTGTGCTTCTTGCCGGAGTACCGTTGCCGTATTGTCCAGCTTTTCCTCTATGCAGAGTTTCAGCAAACCTTCCAGCACCTCGCCCACCTCTTTGCCGCGCGGACATCCCAAATCCAGCAGCTCTTTTCCGTTGATACAAAGCTGTGCCGCTTTCCAGCAGCCTGCTTTGGCAGACTTTAGGTTATCGGAGAATTCCGTTTTATCTATCAAACGGCGCAGCAGGACATACTCCTCTACTGCCACTTCACCAAAACGGTTCAGTGCATACCGCAGCTCCAGCGTGTTAGACGGTGCGTCCATTTGCAGCTGATGAAACACCTGCGCCCTCTGCACTGCCACATTCGGACAACGCAAACGCTTCAGCGCAGGCGCAGCATTTTTCTCCAACCGACCGTAAAGCCAAATGATGCGCAGCACCGCATCCTGCGGCAGTTTTGAAAGTACTTCTGCATCGCAGGTATCTATTGCTGGCATCTCCAAAAGAATCTCCCGAAAAATTTTAGGGCAAACAGAAAGCACCTTTCCGGCAGCCGGCGCTTTCAGCAGTTTCTCCAATTCCGACCAGATGCGTTCCACAGAAATTTCACGCAGCAACGCCGCTTTTTGACGCATCGCGCGCAAGGTATCCTGCTCAATCGAAAAATCCAGCACCGCTGCAAACCGAAGCGCACGCAAAATGCGCAGCGCATCCTCCTCAAAGCGCATATCCGGCTGACCCACACAGCGGATGATTCCCTGTTGCAGATCCAACTGTCCGCCAAAGCAGTCAAGCAGCCCCCTTTGCGGATGATACGCCATTGCGTTGATGGTGAAGTCCCGTCTGGTTAAATCCTGCACAATGTTGTCGGTGAAGAGCACCTTATCAGGATGCCGGTGGTCGCTGCATCCGCTTTCCAGACGGAAGGTCGTGATTTCATACACCTGTCCATCTTCAATCACACCCACCGTACCGTGGGAAAGTCCTGCCAGCAGCAAGCGTTTATCCGCGAAAATGTCAGTCATTTCCTGCGGCGTTGCAAAGGTGGTCATATCCCAATCGGTAGGCATTTTCCCCATCAGGCTGTCTCGTACACAGCCGCCGACCACCCAGCAGCTTTTTTGCGCATCCTCCAAACGGCACATCAGCTGCAAAGCCGCTTTGGGAATCTCAATATTTTTATTTTTCATCGGTTATTTTTTGAAATTCCAGCAGGTAGCCGTTCGGGTCATGGAAAAAGAAGGAGTAAACCGGAAAGGTGCTGTTCTGCATTGGTTTTTCTGTCAGATTCATGCCAAGGTTTTGCAGGCGCCGATACTGTTCATCGACTTCATCACGGTTTGCGCAGTTAAGCGACATACAAACGCCCGTTGCAAGCGGTCTGCCATCATCGTACTGACAAAATCCCCAATAGCCGCAGTTACAGTCGAAAATAACACATCCGTCCATCTTTTTCCAAAGTTTTAATCCAACGATCTCGCTGTAAAAGCGTGTCGTTTCCTCCAAATCTTTTACCGGCAAAAAAGTAATACACGATTCGATCATCTTTTTTCCTTCTTTCCGTCGTTTTATATAATGTAGCTTCTATTCATTCTTGATTGCTTACAGAGCAGAAATATTGACCGCGCGGTTTGCTTGATAAAATCCA
>CAMNVW010000183.1 GCA_946563605.1 uncultured Clostridia bacterium
GTTCCATACGGCGCAGACGTTGCTAAAGCATTGGAGCAGATTCCGAACGACCGCACAGTTTATGTTTACTGCTACAGTGGTCAGACCGCTTCCCAGACCATTCTTCTGCTGAACCTTGCAGGCAAAAAGGCAATCAATGTAAGCGGAGGCTTTGACAAGGGCATTTCCAATGTTGAAAATGTCGAAGATTTGCTGACCACCGAAGCGAACGAATTTGGCGATGAAGTTTATGCAGTTGACGAAGATATCAAAGCAGCGGTCGCAGACTATTATAAAAAGACAGCAGCAGAAGAGAAATATGCAAAAAACAATGTTTCTCCGGCAGCTTTGAAAGAACTGATCGACAACGGCGCAAAAGATATCTGCGTTGTTGACCTGCGTTCCGCAGAGGATTACGCAAATGGACATATTCAGGGTGCAATCAGTCTGCCATATGGCAAAGGTATGCAGGAAAACTTTGATAGTCTGCCGACCGACAAGACCCTGATTCTCCAGTGTTATAGCGGTCAGACCGCTTCTCAGACAGCGGCAGCTCTTCGCATCAAAGGCTATAAAGCATACAATTTGTCCGGCGGCATGGGTGCAGAAGGCGACTCCGGCTGGCTGGGTGCAGGTTATACTACCGTAAAATAATGGCTCTGGCTGAGTAAGCTCCCTCTTGACAAATGCTGGATTTCCAGATATACTGTTAAAAAAAGTGAAGATAGTACCCATATTTAAAGGGAGTAGTTCAAGACATATTCGCAACAATCTCGTTGATTTTATTTTGAGATAAAATCTTCTGCGATATGTGCCAGATTTTTGATTGGTAACAAGACTTTTCATGTGGTTTCCGTACATACTGGTATTGGAAACAGATGAAAAGTCTTTTTTTATATCCGTCAAAAATTGCTCCGAGGGTGAGCAGACTGAGCTTTTTGTTGGTTTTAGATTTGAAGGAGGAATTGAAAAAATGGATCAGATGTTTCGCCGCAGCGCGCAGCAGGTTCTGGAACAGTTTGGCGTAACCAAAGAGGGTTTGAGCCAATCTCAGGTGGAAAAGCAGCGTCAGACCTATGGCGACAATGCACTTACAGAGGAGAAGAAGAAAAGTCCTCTCGTTGTATTTTTAGAGCAGTTCAAGGATTTGCTGGTTATCATCCTGATTATTGCGGCAATCATTTCCGCAGTTTCCGGCAATGGAGAAAGTACCATCGTTATCGTTGCGGTTATCACCCTGAACGCGATTTTGGGTACGGTGCAGCATTTTAAAGCCGAAAAATCGCTGGAGAGCCTAAAAGCTCTGTCATCGCCAAACGCAAAGGTCATACGCAACGGTCAAAAAATAGAGATCCCATCCAAAGAAGTTGTTCCAGGCGATATCTTGATGCTGGAAGCGGGCGATTTGGTTGTAGCGGACGGACGTATTATCGAAAACTATTCCTTGCAGGTAAACGAAAGCTCGTTGACCGGCGAATCGGAAAGCGTTAATAAAATCAGCAATGTGATCGACGCAGAAAGTGTTGCGCTGGGAGATCAGAAGAACATGGTATTCTCCGGCTCACTGGTTACCTATGGCAGAGCCTGCGTTGTTGTTACTGCCACCGGTATGCAGACCGAAATCGGTAAGATCGCTACCCTGATGAATCAAACACAGCAGAAAAAAACACCGCTGCAGGAGAGCATGGACAACTTCAGCCAAAAGCTGGCGATTGCCATTATCGGTATTTGTATCGTGGTATTCGGTTTGAGTCTTTACCGCGATATGGGTGTGCTGGATTCTCTGATGTTTGCCGTTGCGCTGGCAGTAGCGGCAATTCCAGAGGCGCTCAGTTCCATCGTTACCATCGTTTTGGCGATGGGTACCCAGAAAATGGCAAGAGAAAATGCGATCATCAAGGAACTGAATGCAGTAGAAAGTTTGGGTTCCGTTTCGGTTATCTGTTCCGATAAAACAGGCACGCTGACCCAGAACAAGATGACCACAAAGCAGGTTTATGCAGATTTTCAGCTGATTGACGGAGAAAAACTTGATTTCGCGGATGAGGCGCACAGATGGCTGCTGAAAACGGCAGTCCTCGCAAACGATTCCACTTCGGTGGATGGAAAAGAAATCGGCGACCCGACCGAGGTTGCGCTGATCAATCTGGCGCACAATTTCTGGGTGGAGGAAACGACCTACAGAAAACAACATCTCCGTCTTAAGGAGCTTGCGTTTGATTCTGACCGCAAGCTGATGAGCACCCTGCACAAGCTGGATGGCGTATATACCCTGTGTACCAAAGGCGCGATGGACGTTCTGCTTTCCAGAAGCACAAATGTCATGACCGCAGACGGCGCGCGTCCAATGACCAACGAAGACAGGGAAAAGATTGCGCAGATCAATACACAACTTTCCGAAAACGGTCTGCGTGTGCTGGCATTTGCATTTAAGCCTTATGAAAACGCGCAGGAGTGTCCGGAAATTACCTTGGAGGATGAAAACGGCTATACTTTCGTGGGCTTGATTTCGATGATCGACCCGCCGCGTGAAGAATCCAAAAAAGCGGTTGCCGACGCAAAACGCGGCGGAATCCGCACCGTTATGATCACCGGTGACCACAAAGTAACTGCGACCGCTATCGCAAAACAGATCGGTATTTTTGAGGAGGGCGATATCGCGCTCAGCGGTGTAGAACTCGACAAGATGAGCGATGAAGAGCTGGACAAAAAACTCGAATCCGTTTCGGTTTATGCGCGTGTTTCGCCGGAACATAAGATTCGCATTGTAAACGCATGGCAGAAGAAGGGCAAGATTGTTTCGATGACCGGTGACGGCGTCAACGACGCACCTGCGCTCAAAAAAGCAGATATCGGCGTAGCAATGGGAATCACCGGCACGGAGGTTTCCAAGGACGCGGCATCGATGATCCTGACCGACGACAACTTTGCAACCATCGTAAAGGCTGTTACCAACGGCAGAAATGTCTATGCAAATATCAAAAACGCCATCCAGTTCCTGCTGTCGGGCAATATGTCCGGTATTCTCAGCGTGCTGTATACGTCGCTGTTTGCCCTGCCAATTCCGTTCCAGCCGGTTCATCTGCTGTTTATTAATCTGCTGACAGACTCGCTTCCGGCAATCGCAATCGGTATGGAACCGGCAAGGGAAGATTTGCTCAACCAGAAGCCGCGAAATCCAAAGGAATCCATCATGACCAAAGATTTTATGCTGACCCTGTTGGTACAGGGAGCGCTCATCGGCGTGTTTGTAATGGCTGCTTACCACATGGGATTAAGTCAGGGTGGTGCGGCATTGGCAAGCACTATGGCTTTTGCAACGTTAACAGCGGCAAGATTGTTCCATGGTTTCAACTGCCGTTCCGATGCGTCTATCTTTAAGCTGGGTCTGCGTTCCAATATTTACTCCATTCTGGCGTTCCTGGCAGGAATGATCCTGCTCAATGCAGTTCTGTTTATTCCGGCGTTACATGGTTTGT
>CAMNVW010000184.1 GCA_946563605.1 uncultured Clostridia bacterium
AAAGGGGCAATAGAAATGGAAACAAAGAAGAAAAAAGGGACACCGCCGCCGCGGTCGGTTCAATCGAATCCCTCCCGATTCAATAAAAAAAGCAGACACCCAAAGGGTATCTGCTTTTTTGGCGGAAAGAGAGGGATTCGAACCCTCGGTGCCTTTATAGGGCACACACGATTTCCAGTCGTGCGCCTTAGACCAGCTCAGCCATCTTTCCATACGCTATTCAGTTGCATACACAACTCACAAGTGCTTTTACATTATACCACCTTTTCAGAATATGTCAAGCCTTTTTCTCAAGATTCCTGCCAAAACTTAAAAAATCAGAGGGCAGCTATCACCCTCTGATTTTCTATCCCTAATCCGACAGATTTGTTTGATAAAAACTATCAAACACACCCATCAAAATCCCTTTTCTGCCGCTGAGGTAATACTGATACATCGGTATCCAAAACAAAACCGCACCGATTAGACATACAATCATATCCATCATCGTATCTGTAACGCCGGTCGTCAAAACGTGCTGCGGATCATTGTGCAGCACCAAATTGATGACATACTCAACGATTTCCCAAATAATTGCAACCAGCGCCGCAATGCCTGTCGTAAAAATTGCCGCCTGCCAAAATTCTCCGGCTTCTACTTTCCTCTTTCCTGCGCAGCGTGGTTTGAGCAAATAAAACGCAATCAAACCGCCCAACGCAAACACAGCGCCTGTCAGCGTGTGCATCAGCTTATCATACAGATAGAGTCGGCTGTACCCGTTAAAGATCATCCCGATTCCATAGGTCAGCACAATATACAGATGAATCGCCAGACGAAGTGTATCATCTTGCTTTAAACGAAAGACCTTTTCGATGATTCGCGGAACAAAGGTCAGCAGCAATCCCAAACAAGAAAGAAAGACATAATATGGCGTTGAGAAGAACCAGTTATACACCGCCATGATGATGCAAAAAATCCCGAAGCCAAATTCTACAAAAAGACTCTGTTTTTGATAACAGCGCGAAATTTCTTTCATTTTCAATTCCTCCCGAAACCCTTTTATCCTGATAAATCCTGCCCTAAAGCACAGGTTCCCCTCATGAATGGATCACTTTACTCATAGCGCAGCGCTTCAATCGGGTCGAGCTTCGCTGCTTTGTTTGCAGGGTAATATCCAAAGAAAATACCGATTATCATTGAAAAACCAACAGCAATGATAATCGCCTGCACAGACGGCACCGCAGGGAATCCTAACAGTGTTGCGCCGCCATATCCCAGCACCATTCCTACCACAATCCCAATCAGTCCGCCAATGAGGCAGATGATCACCGACTCTACGATGAACTGCATACGAATGGCGCTGTTTCTTGCGCCCAATGCCTTTCTGGTACCGATTTCCCTTGTGCGCTCGGTCACAGACACCAGCATAATATTCATAACCCCGATGCCGCCAACCAGCAGTGAAATCGCCGCAATAACCGCAATCGCAATCTGTACCGTACCCATCATGGAGGTATACTGGTCGATCATCGAATCAAGGCTCAATGCCATCACCTGAAAATTTTCATTGCGGGTATAATAGCGGTTAAAATAATCTTCAAACTCTCCTGCAAGCTGTCTGGAATCGCTTCCCTGCTTGGTCATGACATTGATGTAGTAATATCCCTCTATGCTGTTGGTAAGCTTCCACTCGGTTGTAATTGGAATATACAATTCTGTAGAAAGGTCTTTATCTGACGAAGCTGCACCCATCATCGCCATCAGTGCATTCTGTTCATATTGATAAACGCCGATGATAGTAAATGTGTAGATATCCTTTCCGCTACGAACTTTGATTTCCTGTCCAAGCGGATTTTCACCCGACTTAAACATATTATGAACCAGTTTGTCCGAAACAACCGCAACATTTTTGGTACCCTTATTATCTCGGTCGTCGATAAATCTGCCTTGCAGCATCTTCAGATGATTTGCTGTCTGATAACCAGCATTGACGCCGTTGATGCTGACGTTTGCATATTGATGTCCATCAACAGCACGTCCGCTTCCAATGCTTTCCTGGACGCTGATCGCATCAACATCATCGCTGTAATCCTGCTGAAACTGTTCGAGCATCTCATCGGTGATCAGATCCCCTTGTTCCAAACCAACGCTGTAACTGGTGCCGTTCTCCGTTTCACGCTGCTGCAAGCTGATTTGAACGTTATTGGCTCCCATTTCCTGTAGGGAGGAGGTCATGGAGTTGGTCATAGAATCGCCGACCATAACGATAGCGATTACCGAGCCAATGCCGATAATAATTCCCAGCATTGTCAGCAGCGCCCGCATCTTATTTGCACGCAGACCCGAAACAGCCAGCACGACATTTTCATAAAGCTGTGTCATAAGCTAATTTTCCTCCCGATGAAGCGTTTCCTCACCGCCTGGACAATGCCCTGGAGCCACGCCTTTTCCCGCGCGGACATCCACGACCTGACCGTCATGAATGGTCACAACGCGCTGTGTTTCCTCCGCAAGTTCGGGGTTATGTGTAATCAGCACGATGGTTTTTCCCTGCTCCCGATGCAGCCGGTGAAACAGATCCATAACCAGTCTGCCGGTAGAAGAATCCAGCGCACCGGTCGGTTCATCAGCGAGGATGATCGCCGGATTATTTGCCATTGCTCGGGCAATCGCCACGCGCTGTTTCTGTCCGCCGGAAAGCTCGTTGGGCATATGTCCCATGCGTTCATCCATTTCAACCATCTTCAGCAGTTCCTTTGCCCGCTGTGTCCTCTGGTTTTTCGGCACACTGGAATACAGCATTGGCAGTTCAACATTTTTTAATGCTGATGTCCTTGGAATCAGATTGAATGTCTGAAAAACAAATCCGATTTTTGAATTGCGGATGCTGGACAGCTGCGTATCCCCTGCTTCGTTGATAGAAACGCCGTCTAGAATATATTCTCCCTCGGTGGGACGGTCCAGCGCGCCGATAATGTTCATCAGCGTGGATTTGCCCGAACCGGATTGCCCGACAATCGAGACAAATTCCCCCTCCTGCACCTTCAGGTCGATTCCCTTAAGGATCGTCAGTTCATTGGGCTGTCCAATGTAAAACTTTTTGACGATCCCCTTCATATCAATAATCGTTTTTCCCATCAATTATTCTTCCTCGTTCTCCGAAAGCCCGATCACTGGGGACGCAGTTCCCTGTGCAAGAAAGTCCGGTGTAACCTCCATTCCCGGAGCAACGCTCTGCGGGTCGCTGAGCACTGCCATTCCCTCGGTAATGCCATTTCCGGAAACTTCGATATAGAAATCTGTTTCCAGACCGGTGGTGACCGGAACCTCAGTGACAACATAAGATTTCGTGTCCTTGCCTTCGGTATCCTTTGGATTTACTGCATAAACAACCTCGCTGCCATCTGCCTTTTCCACAACAGAATCATACGGAACGCCGAATACATCCTCTTTTTCCTCCAGCAAAACGGTGAG
>CAMNVW010000185.1 GCA_946563605.1 uncultured Clostridia bacterium
AACTTTTTCAAAAGTTGTCCAGTCCAGAGTGAAACTCTGGTCGCACTCCGCAGAGGGCGAAATTCCCTAAATACAATATACAAAAATAAAATTGTGCGAGGCAGGATGCTGTTTCGGTGCTGTCGCACGGAAGTGCGCTGGCGTAAGCCAGAAGAAGTTCATTGTTTATTGTTGGGACGTTGTGCGAAACGTCTGCCTGCATCCGCAGGCAGGGTGCTGCCGCACCACAGCGTTGGTTTTACACGGTGCCACTATCCTTTTTTATTTTATTATTGTATTATTTTATTGTTGGGACGTTGTCCCAAACCCAACCAAAGGCTCTGCCTTTGGAATCTGCCGCCTTTTGTAAAAGGCGGGCGAAAACTTCAAAACAATCTGAATAAGACAGTTCGTAACCATCCTGTCTATAAACAAAACTAGGAAACTGAACCTGATATTGATGGGCGTATTCTATATGCCCATCTTTTTTTATGAAAGGAAACAAGAGCCATGAAAGAAAATACACAGACACAAAATGCGCCGATCCGGTACAGCGTCATCACCGGTAAAAATCCCCGAGAGATCGTGATGCTGCGCACAAGCGGCTGCAAGTGGAAACGGTGCCGTTTCTGCGATTATCATTTTGACAGCTCGCCGGACGAAAATGCCAACTACGCACTGAACCGGCAGGAGCTTGAAAAGGTCACCGGTATCTATGGAAAATTGGAGGTCATCAACTCCGGCAGCTTCTGCGATTTGGATGAAAACACCATCCGCAAAATCATCGAAGTCTGCGAGGATAAAAAAATTACGCAGGTGCATTTTGAATGTCATTGGCTGTACCGCGACCAGGTGCCGGCTTTCCGCAAACGGTTCCAGGAAAAAGGGATCGACCTTAAAATCAAAATCGGCGTGGAGACCTTTGACCACCATATGCGTCAGGATATCATGCGCAAAGGGATGCCGGAGGATGATCCGGCGGTGATTGGCGCTATTTTCAACGAAGCCTGTTTCTTGTTTGGGCTGACGGGTCAGACCAAACAATCCATGGAGCGGGATATTGAACTGGGGCTTGCGCATTTTGAACGGATTTGTCTAAATATCATGGTAGAAAACTCCACGGACATGAAGCCGGACGAGGACGTCATCCGCATTTTTGCGCAGGAAATCTATCCGAAATATCAGGACAATCCACGGGTCGATATTCTGTTTCATAATACAGATTTTGGAGTTGGGGGTGAAAGCAATGACTAACGAACTGTGGCTTGCCGTATCGCTGCTGCTGTACTTCGGCGGTACGCTGCTCTTTTATTATCTGATGGGAAATACCGGACTGTGCTGCTGGAATGTGTTCGCCACCATCTCCGCCAACATCGAGGTATTGATTTTGGTGGACGCTTTCGGCATGGAGCAGACATTGGGAAATATCATGTTCGCATCCACCTTCTTGGTCACCGACATCATCAGCGAAATCTATGGAAAAGAAAAATCAAACCGGACTGTCAACATCGGTATTCTGGCGTCGCTGATGTTCATTCTCGTTTCCCAGCTGTGGCTCCGGTATACGCCGAGCGTCAACGACTGGGCAATGCCGCACATTCAGGCTGTTTTCTCCAATACGCCGCGGCTGATGTTCGTCAGCTTCCTGACCTATGCGATCTGTCAGCGGTTTGATGTCTGGGCATATCACAAGTGGTGGGAATTTACCGACAGAAAGTTTCACGACCACAACAAATATCTGTGGCTGAGAAACAACGGCTCCACCCTGATTTCTCAGCTTCTGAACTCATTCCTGTTCACCTTCGGTGCCTTTGCCGGCATCTACGGAAAAGAGACTCTGCTGTCTGTGTTCCTTTCCAGTTATCTTATCTTTATCGTGACAAGCATTCTGGACACGCCGTTTATCTATCTGGCGCGAAAAATCAAGCCGCGCTGCGAAGGATAAGCCTTTTTTCCAATAGGAAGTGCGCTTTTTGTATTGGGTTGAGGAAGTAAAAACAAAACTGAAGCGAAAAAATCAGGTTCTCTTTTCATATGATGAAATAAGCTTCAGGAGAGAAATATGGAGAACGAGAAAGTATTTGCGATGAAATTATCCAAGGTATATCCGCTGTTAGTTGCAAAAGCGCAAAAAAGGGGCGCACCAAAGAAGAGGTCAACCAGATTATCTTTTGGCTGACCGGATATGATGAAAAAAAACTGCAAACACAGCTTGAGCAGGATGTTCCTTACGGGGAATTTTTTCAGCAAGCTCCGTGTTTTCATCCAAACAGCAAGCTGATCAAAGGCGTTATCTGCGGATGCCGCGTGGAGGATATCCAAGACCCCCTCATGCAGAAGATCCGCTATTTGGATAAACTGGTGGATGAACTGGCAAAAGGCAAAGCGATGGAGAAAATCCTGAGAAAATAAAGTGGTTTCCCTCCTCTTTAAAATGTATTTTAAACATAACCGAAAACCGCTTCACCAGTTTTTTTCGCTTTATCCCTGTCTATTTTGTATAAAGCCATCGTCTTTTTTCATGTTTTCCTTGCGATTTGCACCGCTTTGATGTACGCTTATAGATAAGAATATCTTATTAGAACATAAACCTATGACAAAGGAGTACTTCATGACAGTTCCCGTTACGCTTAGTATGCAGCTATCCCTTTTGGGACGCATTTTGTTAGCCGGATTCTTAGGCGCGTTGTTGGGTTATGAACGGCAGAGCCGCCGAAAAATTGCCGGTATCCGCACCCATGTCATTATTTCGGTCACTGCGGCGTTAATGATCGTACTTTCCAAGTACGGCTTTTCCGACGTGTTGAGTGAATATGTCCGCGTAGACCCCAGCCGAGTCGCCGCCTCCATCGTCGCCGCAATCGGTTTTATCGGCAGCGGCGTTATCCATTTTAAGAACGACAGGGTCAGCGGACTCACCACCTCCGCCGGTATCTGGGCAGCCGTCGGCATCGGTATGTGCATTGGCGCAGGAATGTACCTGCTCGGAATTGCCTGCACGATCATCATTCTGCTGGTGGAGCTGTTCCTCGGCAGAAAAGGTATCCTTGCGGAAAATAATTCCGGCGAACGCCGCCTGCAAATTGAATATGTGGACTCTGAGCAGGAAAACGATATTTTGAGGTACATCACCAAATGCCTGCAGGACAACAAATGCGATATCTGCAACATTTCCGTCAAAACACGTTCCGACGGCGTCGTGCATTTTTCTGCGATGGTTTCCTTCCCCCTGGGGATGGATATGAGCGAGATACTCCGTCCGATTTCCGGTATGCCCGGCATTAAGAAAATCACATTCTAAAAGAGATACAAAAAACAGCCTCCTTTAGGCTGTGCTTCGTAAAACAGTGAAACCGACCAATGGTTATAATCATTGGTCGGTTTTTTATGTTATGCACTGGCGCGGCAGCGCCTAAGGCTCCCTTGTGTAAAGGGAGCTGTCAGCGAAGCTGACTGAGGGATTGTT
>CAMNVW010000186.1 GCA_946563605.1 uncultured Clostridia bacterium
CCCACATCTCGGGGGCAAGGGGGTGTAACCCCCTAAAAAGACTTCCGACCTTCCCGAAAGTAAAACAGTGGCTCGGGGGCAAGGGGGAGAATCCCCTTTATAAAAATCTTCCGATTTTCTCGAAAGTCAAGTGTCTGAAGAAATCTCTTTATTATATCTCTTGAAACACAAAATCCTGTTTTATCAAACAGGATTTTGTTGTATAATGGAAACATTCAAAGCAATCAAATAACCGTAGAAAAGAGGTACAGAATGAACGTAAGATGTAATATGTCCTGCGGCATAGAATCCAATTCACGGACAAGACAGGATGGACGCTGCGAGCAGGTCATCTGTGTGTATAATCTTCCAAAGCAAACAACAGAAAATGTGATCATCACCGCTTCATGGGAGTTTCCTATTTTAGATATCGTGGGCAGATGGCACCCGATGTGCCATTTTGACCGCTCCATCAGAGCAGACTGGAACTACGGCGACAAAACCATGAGTTCCATCTCGGCGCCGGTCATTACCTTTTTCAACGAAAAGGGAGAAAACCGCGGCACCTTCGCAGTGTCAGAAGCACGCAAAGAGGTTCGCCTGAAGCTGGGTGTCCACGAAGAGGACGGCACGATGAAATGCGAGATATTTGTAAACCTTGGAAAATATGACAAGGACGAATATACCGTCACCATCCTGAGCGATTACCGCGAGGTTGCATATGAAAAGGCAATCGGCGAGGTGAGCAGCTGGTGGGAAAAAGAATGTGGCTTTGCACCGGCATTTGTACCGTTTGACGCCAAAGACCCGATGTATTCCTTCTGGTATTCCTATCATCAGGAGTTTAATGAGGATCAGGTCGTTGCAGAATGTCAGCGCGCGAAGGAGATGGGTTTTCGGGCGGTCATTCTGGACGACGGATGGCAGACCGACGACACCAACCGTGGATACGGCTACTGCGGAGACTGGGAAGTGACCCCAAAGAAGATCAAGGATATGAAAAAGCACGTTCAGACTGTGCATGACATGGGGTTAAAATATCTGATCTGGTACAGCGTGCCGTATGTGGGAATGTACTCCAAACATTGGGAGCGTTTCCAGAACAAACTGATTGCCATTGACAAAGAACAGCACGCGGGTGTTCTGGACATTCGTTATCAGGAAGTCAGGGAATACCTTTCCAATATTTATGTGGATGCGGTCAAAAACTGGGATCTGGATGGCTTGAAGCTCGACTTTATTGATGAGTTTTATGAGAGAACCGCAACACCGGCGGCAAACGATCAGATGGATTGCAGCTGCCTGCAGGATGCGCTCGATAAGCTGCTGAACGAAACAATGCAGAAGTTAAAGGCAATCAAGCCGAACATTTTGATTGAGTTCCGCCAGCGCTATATCGGACCTGCGGTGCGTCAGTACGGCAATATGCTGCGTGTGGGAGATTGTCCTGATTCGGGACTCAGCAACCGCGTCGGCAGCATCGACCTGCGTCTGTTGAGCCAAAACACCGCGGTACATTCCGACCCTGTGATGTGGCACCGCGATGAAAAGCCGGAAATCGCCGCACTGCAGATCGTTGCCTGTCTGTTCTCGACCTTGCAGTTTTCTGTCAGACTCGACACCATCAGCGCAGAACAGAAAAAGATGGTGCAGAACTATATGGCATTTATGCGCCAATACAGAAACCTGCTTCAGGAAACACCGGTCGAGGCAAAGGAACCGCACAACCTCTATCCTGAGGTGCGCGTCAGCAACGGAGAAACAGAGATCGTCGCGCTGTATTCCGCAAACCGTGTAGTGAAGCTTGGCAAAGAAAACAAACAGTCGATTCTTGTCAACGGTACACAGGCGACAGCCCTCTACATCGAAATCGAGCAGGAAAGAAACGCACAAATCACCGTTTTGGATTGCTGCGGCAGCATCGTCAGCCAGACCAACCGTCAGCTTTGCGGCGTGCAGTCGATTCCGATGACAGCAGGCGGCAGAGTAGAGATACAATCTCTGTAATTCGCTCAGAAATTTGACACAAAAATCCATCCGAAAGGAGTTTTTATTATGGCAATCAAATTTCATGAAGCTTCACAGGAGTTTCATCTTTATAATCAGCAGATCAGTTACATTATCAAAGTGCTGGCAAACGGACAGCTGGGACACGTTTATTACGGCAAGCATCTCACCGACCGCGAGGATTTCGGATATTTGATCGAGTATGCGCGCAGAGATATGGCGCCGTATCCGTTTGAGGGCAACAGCACCTTCTCACTCGAGCATTTAAAGCAGGAATATCCAACCTTCGGTTCGGGGGACACACGCTATCCGGCGTTTGAACTGGAAAGGGAGAACGGCAGCCGCACAGCGGATTTCCGCTATAAAGAGCATCGCATCTTTGCGGGAAAGAAATCGCTGGAAGGACTTCCGGCGGTGTATGTGGAGGAAGAAAACGAAGCGGACACACTGGAAATCGTTTTGGAGGACGCGCTTTTGCAGACGCAGATCGTTTTGTTCTACACGATTTTCAACGACAGACCGGTCATCACCAGAAGTGCGCGCTTTGTATGCAATCACCCACAGGGAATCACGCTGTTAAACTGCATGAGCGGATGCCTCGATTTGCCGGACAAGGAATATGAGATGGTGGAATTAGCCGGAACATGGTCCAGAGAACGCCATCCGCAGACAAGAGCGCTCAACTACGGCGTACAGAGCATTTACAGTATGCGCGGATGCAGCAGCCACCAGTTCAATCCTTTCCTGATGCTCAAACGCAAAAACGCGGATGAACACAGCGGCGAAGTGATGGGCTTCAGCCTTGTGTACAGCGGTGATTTTCTTGCACAGGTGGAAGTGGATAACTTCGATGTCACCCGTGTGGTTATGGGTATCCACCCGAACGAGTTCCGTTGGGAATTAAAGCAGGGCGAAGCGTTCCAGACGCCGGAGATGGTCATGGTTTACTCTCAAAACGGCATGAACGGTATGAGCCAGACCTTCCACACACTCTACCGCACAAGACTTGCGCGCGGAGAATGGCGTGACAAGGCGCGTCCGATTCTGATTAACAACTGGGAAGCGACCTACTTTGATTTCAACGAGGAAAAAATTCTGAACATTGCGCAGAAAGCAAAAGAGATCGGCGTTGAGCTGTTTGTACTGGACGACGGCTGGTTTGGCAAACGAAACGCAGACAACTGCTCGCTGGGAGACTGGTATCCGAACATGGAAAAGCTGCCGCACGGCATTACCGGTCTTGCACAGAAGATCGAAGAAATGGGCATGAAGTTCGGACTTTGGTTTGAGCCGGAAATGACCAATAAGGACAGCGACCTGTTCCGTGCGCATCCAGACTGGCTGCTGGCGGATCTGAGCAGACAATACTGCCACAGCAGAAACCAGTATGTGCTGGACTTCTCGAAAAAAGAAGTGGTGGACTATATCCACGCGCAGATGAAAAAGATCCTCAGCG
>CAMNVW010000187.1 GCA_946563605.1 uncultured Clostridia bacterium
CACCGGTGGAAGAAACCGCTTGTATCCGCTGCGGACGCTGCGTAAGAGCCTGCCCGATGGGTCTGATGCCTTCATTGATTGAAACCGCGTTCAAGATGAATGATGTGGACGGATTGAAAGCATTGAAGGTAAACCTGTGCATCGAGTGCGGCTGCTGTTCCTATGTATGTCCGGCAAAACGCTCGTTGGTTGTCACCAACAAGCTGTCCAAGCGTTTGATCGCTCCAAAAAAATAATTTGAGGTGAATTGCTTTGAGTAACAAATTGATCGTATCCGCTTCGCCGCATATCAGAGACAATGCGACGACCAGCACGATTATGAGGGATGTATTGATTGGTCTGGCTCCGGCAATGGTAGCTGCCACCTTCATTTTCGGCTTTCGCGCGCTGCTGCTGACAGCGGTTTGCGTTGCGGCTTGTATCGTTTTTGAATACGGCACAGAACGTATTCTTGGAAGAAAAAACACAATTTCCGACCTGAGCGCTGCCGTTACCGGCGTTATTTTGGCGTTCAACCTGCCGGTTCAGCTTCCTTTGTGGATGGCAGTGGTTGGCTGTTTCTTTGCAATCGTTATTGTAAAACAGCTGTTCGGCGGTATCGGCAACAACTTTGCAAATCCGGCTATCGCAGCCAGAATCTTCCTGCTGCTTTCTTTCTCCCAGCCAATGACAACATGGCTCCAGGTAAGCAACGGTCATGCAGTACAGGGCGTTTACGGCGCAACTCCGCTCGCACTGATTTCTGCTGGTGAAACCGCAAATCTGCCAAGCCTGACCCAAATGCTGCTGGGTGCTCGCGGCGGCTGTATGGGTGAGACCTGTGCGCTCGCTCTGCTCATCGGCGGCTGCTACCTGATTTACAGAAGAGTGATCACACCAACCATTCCACTGAGCTTCCTCGGCGGTGTGCTGGTACTTTCCCTTTTGTTCGGTGTAAACCCAGCTTACGAGCTGTTGGCAGGCGGTTTGATGATCGGCGCATTCTTTATGGCTACCGATTATACCACCTCTCCAATTACAGAAAAAGGCAAGATCATCTTTGGTTTGGGTTGTGCGCTGATTACAATGGTGATCCGTGTATTCGGTTCCTATCCAGAAGGCGTATCCTACTCCATCCTTCTGATGAACATTATCACTCCTCACATTAACAGAATGGTTCGCAATAAGGCATTTGGAGGTGTGGAGCAGTAATGAACACAATGAATGAATTTGTAAAACCTACCCTGGTGCTCGCAGTGATCTGTCTGGTAATCACCGTGCTGCTTTCTGTCTGCCACGAAATTACCCAGCCAATCATTTTGGAAGGCGAGCGCAAAGCCGCTGAAGAAGCCAGAACACAGGTTCTGACCGAGGCAGACGCTTTCGAGCAGATCGAAGGCGAATTTCCAGAAGGCGTACAGGAGGTTTATGCTGCGGCAAACGGTTCCGGCTATACAGTAACTGTTACCTCCAAGGGTTACGCAAGTGATCCGCTGAAAGTTATGATCGGTCTGAAAGCTGACGGCACAATCGAACGCATTAAAATGCTTGCCAATAATGAGACTCCGGGCTTAGGCTCCAAAGTTTCCAATGAAGATTTCACCAGCCAGTTTGAAGGCATGGACGAATCCATGAATGGATTCCAGGCAATTGGCGGCGCAACACTGTCCTCGAATGCGATGAAGAGAGCTATGGAAACCGCATTCCAGGTATATGAAATTGTGAAAGGAGCGTAGGGAAGATGGAAAAATCAAATCTGCAAATCCTGACCAATGGTATCATCAAGGAAAACCCTGTATTGGTACTGGTTCTGGGTACCTGTCCGACCCTGGCTGTCACCACAATGGCGAAAAACGGCATCGGTATGGGTCTGGCAGCAACCTTTGTTCTGCTTGGTTCCAACATCGTAATCTCCCTGTTGAAAAAAGTAATTCCAGATAAAGTTCGTATCCCATGCTTTATCGTTGTTATTGCAGGCTTTGTAACCCTGCTGAGCGCACTGCTTCAGGCATATGTGCCGGATGTATATGAGGCGCTGGGTATCTTCCTGCCACTGATCGTTGTAAACTGTATCATTCTGGGCCGTGCAGAAATGTTCGCAAGCAAAAACAGTGTATTCAAATCCGCGCTCGACGGTATCGGTATGGGTATCGGTTTCACACTGGCGCTGCTAATCATCGGCTCCATCCGTGAGATCCTCGGTTCTGGTACATGGTTCGGTCTGCCGGTCACCATCAATCTGTTTGACCCAATGTCTATCTTCGTACTGGCTCCTGGTGGATTCCTTGTATACGGCTGTGTCATCGCGCTGCTCAACAAGCTCTCCAACGGCAAGGCAGTTAAGAGAAAGAGCTTTGGCTGCGAAGCTTGTCCAAATGCAGCAAGCTGTGCAAATGCCGGAAAGGGAGGCTGTGAATAATGGAAATTTTTAAGAACATGATGTATATTCTCGTCACCTCCGCTCTGGTCGAGAATATCGTACTTGCAAAATTCCTTGGATGCTGTCCGTTCCTGGGCGTATCCAAAAAGCTGGATTCCGCAGTCGGCATGAGCTCTGCGGTTATCTTCGTTATGCTGATGGCAACTGCTGTTACCTGGCCGATCTACACCTATCTGCTGGCGCCAAATGGACTGGAATATTTACAGACCATCGTCTTTATTCTGGTTATCGCTGCTCTGGTACAGATGGTAGAGTTCGTGCTCAAAAAATATATGAAACCGCTGTACCGTGCGCTGGGCGTATACCTGCCGCTGATCACCACCAACTGTGCGGTATTGGGCTGCGCACTGCTCAACATTGAAAACCATTATAACTTCTTGGAATCCATCATCAATGCAATCGGCGTTGGTCTGGGCTTCATGATTGCGATGGTTCTGTTTGCCGGCGTAAGAAGCAAAATGGAATCCGTTGAATTCCCGAAGAGCTTCCAGGGTATTCCAATCACACTGATCGCCGCATCCATCGTGTCGATGTCCTTCATGGGCTTCTCGAACGTTGCAAACGGCATCTTCAAATAACGAAAAGGAGACGAAACGATTATGTTGCAAAGTATTTTAACGCCTGTCTCCATCGTTACAGGAACAGGTTTGATCGCAGGCCTTTTGCTTTCCATCGCGTCCAAATTCTTCGCGGTAAAAGTAGATGAGACTGTTGCAAAACTTAGAGAGCAGCTGCCGGGTGCAAACTGTGGCGCCTGCGGATGTGCGGGATGTGACGAATACGCTTCCAAAATGGCAGCAGGCGAGGCTGCGCCAAACCTGTGTCCAGTCGGCGGCGCAGCAGTAGCTGCAAAGCTGGGTGCAATTCTTGGCGTAGATGCTGGTTCCATCGAACCAAAGAGAGCGGTTGTAAAATGCCGTGGACATTTGCAGACCAGCGAGTACATCATGGATTATGAAGGTCCAAAGACCTGTCAGGCTGCAAAACTGCTGTACAACGGCAGAACAAGCTGTAAC
>CAMNVW010000188.1 GCA_946563605.1 uncultured Clostridia bacterium
AACTGCTCATAATCGTCCGCTGTAAACAGCTGACCGTTGTCGTACATCTCGTAGATCTCGCCGTACGCTTCCTCCAGCTCAGCGCGGTCGAAGCGTTTTTCCAATGCGGAAAACAGCTGTGCAGGATATGCTTTTTCCAATTTTTCCGAGACATTGCTGTCGAAGGATCTTGCCAGAAAAGAAGCATCCAGCAGCTGGATCATATCATAAACCATTTCGTCTACAACATGGACAGCGCCGGAGTTTACGTCCATCACAATGTTGTATCCGTTCAACTGAAAACTATGTAACATTTTATCCTATCCTTTCCCAGCAAAATGCTGGATACATTCTTGAGCGTCCCATGCAGACAAAACGATAGGGACAGCGCAACGCTGTCCCTATCGAAGTAAGACTCAACTTTGTGCAAAACTTATTTTGCGTGCTCGCATTTCTGGTTTGCAACTGTGCAGGAAGTCTTGCAGGCAGACTGGCAGGAAGCCTGGCATTCGCCGCAGCCGCCTTTAGCAGCAGTTTCCTTCAGGTTTGCCTTATTTAAAGTTTTTACGTGTGTCATGTAACAACATTCCTTTCAAAATTGATTTCCTCTCGGATGATTGTTTTATTATAGCATATCTTTTCCATTCTTTCAAGTCCTAAATCAACAGATATATGCTGTGCCGTTTTTCTCTATCTGCGGCAGTCAGCTGTTTTTGCCGTCTGCTGCGGATTCGTTCCTGACTGCTGTCCGGCCAGCCGTTCGTTCAGATGATGTTCGCTGACGTATCTTGCTGCTGCCGGAGGCATCAGGCTCTTCCAGTCGCCGTTTTGCTGCATCAGCTGGCGCACCTGTGTTCCGCTTGCCTGCCGCTCTGCGTCGGTCCGTTCCCACATCACCTGCACCTGATAGCCCATCTTTTTCAAGGTCTCCACCTTTTTTCTTCCCCACTCGTCATAGATCGTCTGGAAGAACACCGTTTCATCGGGGACAAAGTTCGGGATATTCTGCGGCTTTTCAATCGGGAAAGGGACGATGACAAATTCTTCTCTTGGCACACCCGCTTCTGCCATGCTGTGTTCAATCATCATCATTCGTTCAAAAAAAGTAAACGGATTCGCCTGGGAACGGAAACGGTTCATCTCTGCCGTATCGCTTATATACTCCTATTGTTTGTCATAATTGGACACACCGATAAACAAAAAACGACAGCGTTTTTTTGCCTCCAGCAAAAACTCCATGTGTCCTATATGCAATCCCTGAAAGCGTCCCTGCACCGCTCCGATTTCAACCATGACAATTTCTCTCCTTTGCGCCCTTGCGTCAGTCATTCTGTCTGCGTCTTTCTTTTTTTAGTATACCCTTTTTCTTTCCAAAATTCAACAAAATATACGCTGTCTTTTCCCATTATCAGAAATACATATGGCTTTCATCATGTCCTGTTATAATTTCCTTTATTTACGCCTTTTTTCCATGAAAATACACAAAATTCATCTCTTTCTATTGGTAGTTCCCTCTCATTGACATTCCCAAAAATAAAGACTATACTTTTTATGTCTATTGATGTATAAAATGCGGAGGTTCCGCATTGTGGGAGGAAAGAAATATGTATAATTTTGACAAGCAATATAACAGACGCGGCACCGAGTGTACCAAGTGGGATGCTTTTGAAGGCAAAGACCTGCTCCCAATGTGGATTGCCGACATGGACTTTGAAGCGCCTGCTCCAATCTATGAAGCATTTGAAAAGCGCGCAAGCCATCACGTCTACGCTTACAGCATGCTCAGCAAACAGTATTATCAGGCAGTCATCGACTGGATGCAGCGCCGCCACAATTTCCACATTGAAAAAGACTGGATCGTCTTTACCCCAGGCGTTGTTGTCGCGCTTACTTTGGGTGTACAGGCTGTCACCGAACCAGGCGAAGAGGTCATGATCCTTTCCCCTGTTTACGGTCCGTTCCGCGGCGCTACCACTGCCTGCGGCAGAAAACTGGTTGAAAGCCCTCTGATCAACAACAACGGTTACTACACCATTGATTTCGAGGACATGGAAAAACGCATCACACCAAACACCAAAGCCTTCATGCTGTGCAGCCCGCACAATCCGGTCGGTCGTGTATGGACTGAGGAAGAGCTGAAGGGCATCGCTGACTTCTGTCTCAAACACAATCTCTATCTGATTGCCGATGAGATCCACAACGATCTGGTTTTCAAAGATCACATCGTTATCAACAATATCTCCGGCGACCTTGCAGAGCGCACCATCCTTTGTACCGCACCAAGCAAGACCTTCAATCTGGCTGGCTTGCAGGCTTCCAATATCATCATCAAAAATGAAGAACTGAGAACCAAATTCAAACAGCTGCTGAACAACCTCCATATCGGCAGTGCAAACGCTTTTGTTGACTCGGTTGTCATTGCGGCTTACACCAAATGCGACGAATGGCTGGATGAGCTGAACGCTTATCTCAAAGCAAACATGGAATACTTTGCAAAGGAAATCAACGCGATCGCTCCGCTGAAGATGTGCGTACCAGAAGGCACCTACCTTGCTTGGGTGGACTGCCGCGGCATGAACATGACCACCAAAGAGCTGACCGCTTTCTTCAAGGAAAAATGCGGTCTGGTTCTCAACAACGGCACCTTCTTTGGTGCAGAAGGTGAAGGCTTTGTCCGTGTAAACATGGCTTGTCCAAGAGCTTACATCGAAGAAGCTGTCAAACGCATCCGCGGCGGTTTTGCGAAGAACAAGTAAGCGGTAAATTTATGCAGACTTCGTCTGCCGCACTCCCGTGCGACAGCATCGAAACGGCTTTGTACCCCTATCGTTTTTTGATTTTTATTTAATGGGTTTCATTAGCCTGCTTACGCTGGGGTACTCCCGTACCGCAGCATCGAAACGGCTTACTTCCCCGAACGATTTTTATTTTATGTTGTTTTGGGGCATTTCGCACTCTGCGATGAGCGACCAAAGGCGCCGCCTTTGGTAGGCTTTGGACATTGTCCAAAGCCGGCAACTCTTTGAAAAAGTTGACAAAACTTTTGTTTTTCTCTAACGAGCGAGTGTGTTAACGCGAGCGATTGCCGCGTGACAAAACTTGTTCTCCTATGAAACCATAGCGCGAAACAGTGTCCAGATTCAATCTGGAAAACCCTCCCCAGTATGGGGAGGGTTTTGTTGTGTAAGGGCTTTGTCCTGTCTATCCATGTTTAAGTCCACGCGTCAGTATGTATTTTCTCCAGACTGACGCACCGCTTCTTTAGCCACGGCAAAAACGTGTGGTGCAGCGGATCCGGTTGCAGCGATCATTCGAATCCCTGTCGGAATTTCTTCTGGAACGACCGTTTCGACAACAATTATCATCGTCATCATCATGGTTCCAATCACTGTCGTTGTCCCAACGGCAA
>CAMNVW010000189.1 GCA_946563605.1 uncultured Clostridia bacterium
CAATTTTTTGCACAAACGAGTAAAACCGGAGGTTTTACGACCTGCGCGAGAGCGAGTGCTGCAAGTTCGTACTTAACCGACAACGCGAATCGGGTGCAGGCTCAGCCAAAATAAAAGTTTTGTCAATTTTTTGCACAAACGAGTAAAACCGGAGGTTTTACGACCTGCGCGAGAGCGAAAGTTACAAATTTGGGCTTAACCAACAACGCGAATCGGGTGCAGGCTCAGCCTGCTTTTACATATGCAGTCTTTTTCTTAACTCAAACATCGTATCCCTGCCGACAAACAAAATCAGTGCCGCAAGGTAAATAATGCTTGCCGACGCGGTCAACACCGTGGGCCACAAAATCGTTGTCCAATGCGGCAGCAAAAATACCAGTTGAACAATTCCGAACACCGCCGACACCACCATGTAAATGATGTAATTTTCAATCAGACGATGTCCCATCGCCGCAATCGAAGCCACGACAAGCATCGCAAAGGTACACAGCGCAGGAATGATGTAGTTAAACGACCAGCGATGAAAGCCGGTCATCAGATCAAACACCACAACCACCGCCGCAATCGTTACCACCTGATACAAAATATGTTTGCAAAAGGAACTGCGCTTGCGGACAGCTTGTATGATTGTTGCCCAGCCGGCAGCCACAGCAGCCAGCACTAACAGCGACCAGCTGCGGTCTGTCCAGACCAGCAGATTCAGCGTGGCGCAGACAACACAGAAAACGATGGACAAAAACAGCGAAACGCGAATCAACAGATTATGCTGATGGTAAGCAGTCGGGATATAGGGGAAAATCTCATCGTCATGTCCCGGCAGCTCACTCTGGGCTAAAAAGCTCTGACAAAGCGGACAGCGTTCCCTTCCCGACGGGATGACTACTTTGCATTTCTCACAGTATTTCATTGTAAATCATCCTCCAACTTATTCGATTGAATCTCCACGGGGATGCCCTGCTGCGTCAGCTGTCGGAAAAAGCTCTTTTGCACGTTGGTGCTGCGGAAAGCAGAGGTGAAACTGATGGTCAGCTCCGAACCGAAAGAACACAGGCACGCCTGCAGTTTATCGGTGCTGACAAAGACGTCGAACCGCTGCACATACGGCTTTGCAGCCTCCGGCAGGTCGATTTTGCCAAGGTTGGAGATGGAACCGGCGGTGTATGCTTCCTGCCAGCTGTCCACTGCCCACAAAATGGTGTCTTTAATTACCAGCGGAACCACCCTTGCCACATAGTTATGCTCCACCTTGGAAAGCGCCGCCATCCTCGCTCCCAGACGTTCGGCGGTAAGTTCACGAGCAAATTCCTGTTTTACGTGTTCGACGACGTCCTCAAGGGTCCCCGGACCTTCTGAAAAATTATAGCCGACCTGAATAACGCCGAAAAAGTTTCTGGCAGTATCCGAGTGGAAATAATTGCGCAGATTGACCGGCACCGACAGCATAACGGGACGGTTTTTCTTCCGCAGAGGGATCTCCTCGGCAAAAGCAATGAGCATCATCGAGGTCAGCAGTACCGTCAGCGTGGTTTGATGGGATTTTGCCAGACGGATGACCTCTTTCACCGGCATAATGCCTTCAATAATTTTGAGCCGTCCCTCCGGAACCTTTGCGCCTTTGAGCTGGCAGGAGCGCTGATGCTTGGCGCGTGCGGCATGGCTTCCATGCGGATCATAGTATTTGGAAAAGCTGTCCTCGTCGCGCTCGGTTGCCGAAGCGTCGTACTCGATTTCAGGAAGCAGCTCCTGTCGCGTCTGCGGATA
Organism: uncultured Clostridia bacterium; assembly: GCA_946563605.1. Taxonomy (GTDB): domain Bacteria; phylum Bacillota; class Clostridia; order Oscillospirales; family Ruminococcaceae; genus Negativibacillus. The sequence goes on from CAMNVW010000189.1 coordinate 1,762, forward strand.
TTTGATAGCAATATAATTGCAGATGAGCGTCTTTAAAAATTGCAGCGCACCGGTACCGTCGGTCAGCGCATGGTAGACCTCCAGATTGATACGGTTGCGGTAACAGGTCACTTCAAACAGCAGATTGCGGCTGTTCGGGTCGTAGATTTGACCGCACGGAGGACGGTACTCCGGTTCCACAATGGGGATCAGCTGTGTCTTTTCCAGGTAGTACCAGAAAAGTCCGTGTTTCAATACGCTGCGAAAAATAGGAAAGGATTCTAATGTCTGTTCGGTTGCCTGCTGCAAAATCTCCCTGTCCACCCATTCGTTCATCTGGCAGGCAAAGCGGAACACCTTGGTGTCCTGTTTGTTGCTGGTTGGGGGGAAGATTTTTGCGGCGTTGTCCAAACGGAACCAATCTGCCGGCTGATGATACAATGCTGTTCACCTCTTCATTTTATTTTACAGAGTTTCGCTTTTTCCGATAATTTCCCCGAAATCGTTCGGTTGGGACTTCAGAAAAGCGTTGATGTATTGATAGGTTTTTTTGACGTGTTTAAAGCTCGGATTCAGCGACATAAAGCCATGCAGCGCATCGTGGATGCGATGGATCTCGACGCTGTTGCCAAATTCCGCAAGCTTTTTGCCGTAAGCCTCCCCCTCGTCGCGCAGAGGGTCAAATTCCGCGGTAATCAAGAGGGTGCGCGGCTGGTTTTTTAAATCCGTGCTCAGGATCGGCGCATAGTACGGATTGTTCAGATCCTCGTCGCTCGAACGGTACAGCGCCATGTAATCGACCATCCTCTTGGCTGTCAGGAGATATCCTTTGCCGTTGGTGCGCACCGATTCAAACGGAGAATGTTCGGTATGGTCGTTGTTGGTGGCAGGATAAATTAAAATCTGTCTGGAGGGCAAAAATTCTCCGCGGTCGCGCGCCATCAAAGAAACAACCGCCGCAAGGTTTCCACCTGCGCTGTCCCCGATGAGGGTGATCTGCTCCGGTGTGATATTAAACAGCTCGCTGTGCAGAAATAGCTCGCGCGCCACCAGATAGCAGTCCTCGGGCGCCGCTGGAAATTTATATTCCGGCGCAAGCTGATAGTCCACCGAAACGACCGTGTGCCGGGTGATTTTTGCCATGTTGGTGCAGACCTTGTCATAAGAGTCGATGTTGCCGGTGACCCATCCGCCGCCGTGGAAAAACAGCAGCACCGGAAATGTGCCGGTGACATCGGGAGAAAAAATCCTGACAGGGATATTGTGGTCGCCGGCGCTGATTTCACGGTCCCATATTTTATAAAACGGGCGCAAAACGTGCGGATGCGCGGCATTGACCACCGTCCGCTGCAAGCGGTAGCCATTTTTCTTGTCAAGGATTTCAGGGTAAGAAAGGGCTTTTAAAGTAGCCCGCATAAAACGATTGATAGCCATAAATTTCAGTTAACATCCTTTATCAAATCATACTGAGGGTACAGTTGTCTTTATTTCTATTATAGCGGATATTGTGCGTGAAACAAAGAGAAAATAAGAAAACTTTTCTTCCAAATTGAATCTGGACACTGTTCGCGGCAGGCTGAGCCTGCACCCGATTCGCGTTGTCGGTTAAGTACGAACTTGCAGCACTCG
>CAMNVW010000190.1 GCA_946563605.1 uncultured Clostridia bacterium
TTACTACATCTCCGCGTCCAATCAGGCGGCTCTGGACTCTGCAAACGTCCTCAAGCAGGCAATCTCCGACAGCTTGGGCGATGACTTTGCACAGCTGAACATCAAAACTTATGTTTCCAGCCTGAGCAAAGAAGTTCACACTCCACAGCTTCAGAGCATCAACATTTCCGGTTGGGGCGCAGACTATGGCGATCCTAAGAACTATCTGGGTCAGGAAACCTACGGCAACGATACTGCATACTATTCCAGAACCGTTTCCAACATCAACGACGTTGTTGAAGATGAAACCAACAAGGCTCTGCTCGACGCTTACAGAGAGTACACCAGACTGGTAGAAGAAGCGGATAAAATCTGTGACGACCTGGATGCAAGATACAAAGCGTTTGCAAAAGCAGAAGCTTACCTCATTCAGCACGCTCTGACCGTACCAAACTACTATAACACCGGCTGGCAGCTGACCAAGGTAAATCCATACAGCAAGATGAGAGCTTTGTTTGGTATCCAGAACGAGAAGATGAAGAACTGGGAAACCAATTCCAACGGTTACACCACCGAAGAAATCGAAGCAATCGCAGCAGAACACAACGCAAAATAATTTATTAAACCTCCCTGCTCATCAGGGAAGCATACCGTAAGGAAGCTTATCTCCGCCGAAAAGAAATTGCTTTTCGGCGGAGATTGTTTTATAATGAATTGACCAACAAACTAGGATTTATGGAGAAAGACAGAATGAACAGGATAATACCAAGAATCGGCGCAGTGATCGTTACAGTAGCGGTGTTTCTTTTTGCGATCTGTTTGATCATGAATTTTCCTTTTGGCTCATATTTTGTATGTATGTTTTTGCCGATTGGTTATATCATGCTGGCGGCAGGACTGCATTATGAAAGTTGTGAAAACCAGCGTGTAGCTGCAAATATCGGGATGGCATTTGCAGTTATTTATGCAGTATTGATTTTTCTTGTATATTTTGCGCAAACAACAAGCGTTCGCTTAGGCGGGCTGAACGACCAGGCGCAGGCTATTCTGGATTTTCAAAGAGGAGGGCTCATTTTTAACTATGATCTGCTGGGATATGGAATGATGGCTCTTTCCACATTTTTCATGGGTTTGTCTGTCCAAGCGGACAGCAAAGCAGACCGGTGGATGAAAGTGCTAATGCTGATCCATGGTGTTTTCTTTTTCAGCTGCTTTATTATGCCAATGACGGGTGTGTTCATCGGTATGTCAGATGAAGAAACAAATGTTGGAGGCATTGTCGCGCTTGTGTCATGGTGCATATACTTTCTTCCCATTGGGGTACTGGCATACAGGCACTTCGGGAAGAAAAAATAATCATTTTCAGTTTGTGGTTTTCGTTCAGGGATACTGGTTTACACAGAATAAAAATAGCAAGGCAGACAATAGAGGTTTGCCTTGCTATTCGCTTTTTTATGAACCCCTGCTCGTTGGAGCAGGGGGTTCTCCTTTTTTGGCGAAAAAGGAGAAAAAATGCCGTCTGAATTTAAAAAAGATGATCATTAAGTACCCTAAAAGTGTACAGAATCCCCAAAACATATGGTAAAGATTGACTTTTGTTTTCGCATTTGTTATAATAAAAGTAATCCTTATCCGTTAGGAGAGGGATAATAAAAGAAATTGGCGGGAAAATAGCTGCTTTGACCCGGCGTGTGGCGGTTTTGCTTCAGTTTCTGAATTTAAAACAAAGGAGAAAGATTATGAAGAAAACATTAAACAAAATGTTGGCTCTGGCACTGGCTGCATCCTTTGCGCTGACCGCTTGCGGCGGTGAGTCTGAGAAACCAGAAAACACGGATGAAAACAATCAGCAGACTGAAACCAAGACAGAAGAAAAGAAAGACGATAAAAAAGAAGCTGATGCGAAAAACGATGGTAAAGAGATTAAAGAACTCGTTTTGAGCGCGTTGGCTGTAAACGAAGTTTCCAGCTTTAATATGCTTTACTCCCAGAGCCAGACAGAGGGCGACGTTCTGAGCAACCTGGTAGAGAGCTTGCTGGAAATCAACAGCTACGGCGAGCTGCTCCCAGGTATCGCAAAAGAATGGGGCAGTGAAGACGGCGGTCTGACATGGACTTTCAATCTGCGCGACAACGTAAAATGGGTTGATGTAAACGCAAATGAAAAAGCAGACTGCACCGCTCAGGACTTCCTGACCGGTCTGGAATGGGTACTGAACTTCCACAAAAATGACTCTGTTAATACCTCCATGCCAAACGAAATGATCAAAGGCGCACAGGAGTATTATGAGTATACCAAAGGACTCTCTAAAGAGGAAGCATACGAACTGACAGCAGGCGAAGGATCCAAATTCCTGGAAATGGTCGGCATCGAAGCACCAGATGATTACACCGTTGTATATCACTGCATCCAGCCAAAACCATACTTTGACACTGTTGCAACCTACGGCTGTCTGTATCCAATGGCACAGGGCATGGTAGATGAGCTGGGTGTTGATGGTGTTAAATCCATGAACAACGAAACCATGTGGTACAATGGCTGCTACACCATGACTTCCTACATTCAGGGCAACGAGAAAGTTTACACCAAGAACCCAACATACTGGGATAAAGATTGCAAACTGTTTGACACCGTTACCACCAGAATGGTTGAGTCCAACGACGTTGCATACCAGCTGTATCAGTCCGGCGAGATTGATGAAGTTAATCTGACTGAATCCAACCTCAAGACCATCAGTGGCGATACCAACAACCAGTTCTATGATTACCGCGTAGAAAAAATCCCAACCAAATATTCTTGGGGCTTCTACTTCAACTACGACAAGAACAAAGAAGACGGCACACCGGATACCAACTGGAATTTGGCTGTTGCAAACGAAGCATTCAGACTTTCCTGGTACTATGGCTTTGATATGTCCCCATGGTACACCAGAACCAACAGCATCAACCCAATGAGCTGCGAAAACAACTTCTACACCATGAAAGGTCTGTGCTATACCTCTGACGGTAAAGATTACACTGATCTGGTAGCAGAAGAACTGGGTCTGCCGGCACTCAACGGTGAGAAGATGGTTCGACTGGACGAAGAAAAAGCAAAACAGTACAAAGAACAGGCTATCGAGGAGCTGACCGCTCTGGGCGTAACCTTCCCAATCGATATTGACTACTACATCTCTGGTTCCAACCAGACTGCTCTGGACTCTGCAAACGTGCTCAAACAGGCATTTGCTGACAGCCTTGGCGATGATTATGTAAAACTGAACATCAAGACATACGTTTCCAGTATGAGAAAAGAAGTTGCTGATCTACATCTGCAGTCTATCGCTTCCACCGGCTGGGGCGCTGACTACGGTGACCCACAGAACTATCTGGCTCAGAT
>CAMNVW010000191.1 GCA_946563605.1 uncultured Clostridia bacterium
CTTCCGTACCACAGCATCGAAACAACACTGTGCCACTATCCTTTTTATTTTTTATTAAAGTAATCTGCCAGCCAGCTTACGCGGAGTACTTCCGTACCACAGCATCGAAACAGCACTGTGCCTCTATCCTTTTTTATTTTTTTATTAAAGTAATCTGCCAGCCGCTTACGCGGGGTACTTCCGTACCACAGCATCGAAACAACACTGTGCCACTATCCTTTTTATTTTTTATATTATTTTTTGGGGGTTTTCGCACTCTGCGGAGTGCGATTTAGGGCTCTGCCCTAAAAACCCGCAACTTTTGAAAAAGTTGACAAAACTTTTATTTTTGTTCTGACAAGCGAAGCCTTGCGGCAACAGCACCCCTTTCTATTATGCAATATCCACAGTAATTTTTCAAGTATTGATATTTTTTTGTCACATAATACTGCCTTCTTTTTTAAAATCTGACGAAAAGTCATTTTGTCTCTGTTCAAGTCCCTCCAAATATCGTATAATAGGGACAAATCATATCAGAAAGGCGAGGGACAAATGAACCAAGAGCATATCATTGAATATTTGAGAGGGCGTTCCTCAAAGGGCTATGAACAGTTCGGCGCGCATTTTGTATGGGAGAATCAACGTCCGCAGGTGCGCTTCACCGTTTACGCGCCTCATGCCGCGAATGTTTCGCTCATCGGTGATTTCAACGGCTGGCAGCCATGGCAGATGCAGCGGCTGGACTGCGGTGTGTGGACGCTTTGCTCTCCTGACCCGAGGGAAGGTCAGCGCTACAAATATCAAATCACTACCGCGCAGGGTGAAGTCTGGGACAGAGCCGACCCTTTCGCCTTTTACAGCGAGCTGCGTCCGCGCAACGCTTCGGTCGTGTGGAATCCAAAGCATCTGTGGGAGGACGAACTGTGGATGTCCCATCGAAACAAAAACTTCAACCGTCCGCTGAACATCTACGAATTGCACGCAGGTTCGTGGCGGATGAAAGACGGCGAAGAAGCAGAACGTTTTTACCGGTACGACGAGCTTGCGCAGGAGCTTATTCCCTATGTCAAAAAGATGGGATACACCCACATCGAGCTGCTGCCGCTGACCGAATATCCTCTGGATGCTTCGTGGGGCTATCAGGCAGCTGGCTATTTCAGCGCAACCAGCCGCTACGGCACACCCGATCAGCTGATGCAGTTCATCGACCTGTGCCATCAGGCAGACATCGGCGTCATCCTTGACTTTGTACCGGCACATTTTGTCCGTGATTTTTACGCGCTCCACCTGTTCGACGGTTCCTGCGTCTATGAGCCGGACGACCCCAACCAGCGTTACAGCCAGTGGGACACTGCGCTCTTTGATTTCACCAAACCGCACGTCATCAGCTTTTTGCTGTCCTCGCTGGATTTCTGGATCTCCCGATACCATTTCGACGGCATCCGCTACGACGCGGTTTCTAATTTAATCTATCGCTACGGCAAGAAGGAGGACGGGCTCAATGACCAGGGATTGTGGTTTTTGCGCACCGTCAACTACACTCTGCAGCAGGATCATCCCGAGGTGATGCTGATTGCGGAGGATTCCACCGACTGCTTAAAGGTCACGGCTCCCGTTGTCTACGGTGGATTGGGCTTTGATTACAAGTGGGATCTCGGCTGGATGCACGACACACTCGATTACTTTGCGACACCGTTCGGTGAACGTGCAGGCATGAAAAACAAGCTGCTGTTTTCCATGAGCTATTTCTACAACGACATTTTCCTGCTGCCGTTTTCCCATGACGAGGTGGTTCACGGCAAAGGCACGATTATCGACAAGCTCTGGGGAGATTATGAGCAGAAGTTCGCGCAGCTGCGATGCCTGTATCTGTACATGATGTTTCACCCTGGCAAGAAGCTGAACTTCATGGGCAACGAACTCGCAGAGTTTATGGAGTTCAGCGAGGAACGCGCACCCGGATGGAATCTGATGCTCTACCCTGCGCATCGGGATTTCTGCGCATTTTTGCAAAAGCTCAATCAAATCTATCTGCAATATTCTGCCCTGTGGGAGCAGGATTATAACAGCAGCTTCTTTGAATGGCTGGATATGGGAAATGTTTACAACGAAACCTTCTCGATTCTGCGCCGCAGCTTCGACGGCAGTGAAATCTGCATGGCAATCAATCTTTCCGAGTGTGACTGTCCGAACTATCCTCTTCGCAGCAAAACGCCGGCTGAATTTGTGCCGCTGCTCAACACATGGGAAAACGATGAAACAGAGCAAAAACCGCTTACCACCTGCTGCTGCGGTCAAGAATGGCGCGCTTACACCTCTCTGCCCGCTTTGAGCGGCGCAGTCTTTTTGAAAAAAGAAGCTGCTTGCACCCTTTAAAATTCATCATTCTTCTGTTTCTTTTGTCGGAAAGAAGTGGTACAATAGAAGCAATTTCCATCGCATCACAAAGAATGGAGGAATTGATGATGAAAAAATATAAACAGAAAATCCTGTCGGCGCTGCTGTGCGCACTGCTGCTGTTGAATATGGCTGGATGCGCGAAAGAACAATCCCCCGATGAAGCAGACAACACGACCGACATCGAACAGGCAGAGCCGGACAACAACACCGAAACGGCAGAAAATTCTTCGGAGGTTTCTTCTCTTGCCCAGAGTTTTGCAGACTATTGGCAGGAAACGCAGGCAAACCAGAACAGTGACGAGCTGTACGGCTGCGGATTATATCTGGACATGGACAACGACGGCACAAAGGAGCTCATCCTTTTGTGCGATGGTTTCGATGGCTATGACGCGCACGTCTACCATCTGGACAGCGAAAACGTGGAGGAAATCGGCAGCTTTACCCTGAACCGCACCGACCCTGTGCTGCTGTTTACCACCTATCAGACCAGCAGCGGCATCCTGCTCAAAAATGTTGCGGTGCGCACCTCTGCGGCAGAGTCCGCCGGAAGTGAAACGGAGGAAAGCTACATCACCATGGAGGGCGGCAAAATTTTGCAGGAAATTTTGTTCTGCACCAGCTTTGACGGGGTTGACACCTATTACGACAGTGTGCTTGCCGGTGCAAATGAAATCAGCGAGACAGAATTTCAAGCGATGCGGGATGAGATTTTAGCCGGCGCAAAGGAACTTGACAAAATCACCTTTGAACCGGAAGATTTTGTCGATCTTTCCGATGCCGATGCGCTCACCAAGTATCTTGAGACTCTTGTAGGCTAAGCCTGCCACCTATCTATTTGACCTTTGCAAAGGTCGGTAACTTTTTGTGGGGGTTGCGGCCCCCAGACCCCCATTTTAGATGTGGGGCTACTCGCCCCACTCCCGCGGTTACTTTCTTTTCACGAAGAAAGTAACCAAAGGCGTGTTTAAAACCTA
>CAMNVW010000192.1 GCA_946563605.1 uncultured Clostridia bacterium
TTCAACGACGGTGAAACCGGTGCGCTCAAACGACGGCAAGCTCTGCTGCGGCAATTTCTCAAACGCGGCGCGGTTGCTGTCGTCCACCTTTGTCATCAGCATCTGCACGCGCAAGATGCTGTCCGGCTGCGGCGTAATGGTCAGCTTCGCAATATCAGTGTACTGCTCTGCGGCAAAGGTCACAAAGCTTTCGCCGTTTTCCTCCAGCTTCGGCAGCCAATAGGTAATGAAATCGTTTTGCTCCAGCTCGTTCATTCCCAATCGGGTTAAAGCGTTTTCCAAAAATGCTTCTGCCTCATCCGCTTTGACAAAAAATCCGCTTTCCTGTTTCCAGTCGGTGTCCGCTGCACCCTCCCAGAACAGATAACGGTAGCTTCTGCCCTCTTGGTCGGTGAGGATGCCGTCCGGCTGTGCGGTGACTGTCCATCCATTCTGCGGATAGGTCGGATAGGTGCTGGTCAATCTACCTTTAAAGTTGAGCCGCACGTTCACCTGCGTTTCTTTTTCAGGATACAGATAAATGACCGGCTTGGCGGTGACAGGATTCGCTTTGGCTTCCCCATAGAGCTGTGCGCGGCTCATCTCCCACGCAGTATCCCGAAGATTATCGACTGCAAACTCAGACTGGACAGGATACTCCAAAACCTCTTTCATATCGGAGGAAGAAATGCGCAGTTTGTTGTTCAAAAACTGCACCCGATAGGAAATACCGTTGGTAAAATAGATTGTATATTCCATGTCCGGCTCTGCCCACAGCGTTTTGATGCTTTTGACCTTGCCTACCGGCAGCGCTTGAAGCATATCGATCATCTCTGCGGTATAATCTCTGATGCTCTCCCAAACCTGTCCGTCCTCTGCAAAGAAAACAAGTATCTCATTGATTCGGCTTGGATTGATGATTGCAAGCCACGAAGCAGATTTTTGCTCGGTGTTTTTATAGATCTTCTTCATCGCTTCGGTGAGCTTTTTTCTTGCAGCCGCGTCGCTGGAAAAGTACACCGGCGTATTTGCGCCATCCTTTGTGTACTCTGTCACAGTGATATACTTTTCATAAAACTGATAGGAATAGGTGTGATCGTCGTTCAACGAATAGATCCGCAGCTCCGAAACACCCGACAGCGGTTTCCCTAAAACAGATTTTTTAGGAGATTTTACTTTTTTCGTCTTGAGCTTTTTCAGAAGGTTCAGCATCTGCTGCTTTGAAGCCGAATCCTCCGCGAAAACGGCTTGCCGTTCCGTGTTATTCAACAGCCGAATACAAACGGCGTCCGCCTTCCAGTCAAAGAGATTCGTTTCCTTTTTTGAGGCGCTTTTTACCGACGCCGCGCTGACCGTCAGCGTGGAAATCAGCATCATCGCCGCAAGAACTGTCGAAATGATTTTTACACTCTTCTTTTTCACGAAACTCTCCTCCTTATTATTTGTGGAACTGCGTTCCACACCCTTATTTCGACTTTCTTGAAAGTCTTAATTGCGGCTTGTGACGCGTTCAAACTCTGCGCGGACAAGCTCGAGATTGCTGTCGCCAATCAAGGTATAATGGTAAATCGTGCCATTGCTGTCAATCAGCAGGCTTCCCTTGCTGATGTCGATACCGATGACCGTACCATCGCGGAATTCCAAATCTGCATGGTACTCCGGTCGGCTGAACATCTTGCTTTCCTCGCGCATACTGCCCTTTTTCACGTGCAGCTGCTGGAGGAAACCAAACAGGTTTTCGGCGTGCTCGCGCACCAAACCAACCTCTTTTCGGGAAGTCCCCGTTGTGCTCGATGCCGTCGCACTGTTGAACGCATCTTCATTCATCAACGCCAGTTCTGCCGGAATAGATGAATATTTAGCGCCAACCTGCTCGATTGTCTGATAAAACTTTTTCAGACTTTCCTTTTCGCAGACGTAAAATTCATTGCCATTGGAACGGTAAACCAAAATACCCGTCTCATAAAACTCGAGCGTCACCAGCGTGCCGTCATCATCCACAAGGTCGATCATATTCGTGCCGACATACTCCACACCTGGATTGATATTTCCGTTGAGCGTTTCCAATACCTGTAATTCACCCATTGCCGCCTGAATCGAAGCCTTACTTGCCGAAGCGTCCTGCACCTCCATCGAAAACGGATTGATGGTCAGCAGGCGGTTTGCCTGTTCAAATTCCGCCGCGGCAATGTCCGGTGCATTTGCCTTGCGTTCTTCCTCCAGCCAATCGGTCAGCAGCTTTTTGATGCTGTCGAGTTTCTCGATGGACTCATATGTTTTCGAGCCGGTCGATAAGATTGCCTGACTGCCAGAAAGGGTGGATTCATACAGCTTTACACTGACTGCGGTTGCATCCGCCATACTCAGATTCAGCGACGCTTTCCACTTTGCGTCCTGCATTCCAACCGACTGCTGAACCTCCGTCAGCTTGAGCGCCTCCAATTCTTCCAGCAGCTTCGTTAATTTTTCTTCGTCCTCCACCGTCAGTTTCCCATCCGTCTCCTGTTCGACGGTGATAGCGGCGGTCTTTATTTTAGAAGCAGCTTTAAAAATTTCCGTTTCCTGTTCTTTTTCGTCCTTATCCTTTTCACTATCCTTATCTTTTTCTTTCTCGTCCTCTTTGTTATCCGTTTCGGTCTTTTCATCGGACGGTTTTTGCGCGGTCTGATTACCAGTGTCTTCCTCCGGCTGGTTTTCCCCATCCTTTTGGGAATCAGCGTCCGACGGCTGTTTTTCTCCTTTAGAAATAGTCGTTATCCCAATCATGCTTGTATCAATGTCAAGAACGAATCTTGCAAAGCCGATGACAAAAATCACCAATACTAATGTCGCAATCAAGGTTGTCAGAAGAGCGATTTTCTTTCCATTCATAGAGATTTCCTCCTTATTAAGCACTTCTATTCTTGTTTTAGCATACTATAACTTTTTTCAACTGTCAATCTATTGAGGGCTTTTTCTTCCCTCTAAAGATAAAGTGGTATATAATAGAATCATTCCTGCACATTTTTTCTTTTTTTTCAAAAATTGCGCGAGAATTGAAGTATGCTCTCTGTTGGCATCGTTTTATTAACAGATCGCACTTAGAGATTTATTCATAAATTGGCTTTGTGTTGTGCGACCTAAAAAATAAAAGTTTTGTCAACTTTTTCAAAAGTTGCGAGGTGCAGGAGCAGAGCTCTTGCTCGCTCGTCGCAACGAGCGAAACACCCCAAACAAATAATATAAAAAATAAAATCGTGCGAGGCAGAAAGCCCTTTTCGATGCTGGCGCACGTCAGTGCGATGGAACGAAGTTCCATATCCCCCAAACGATAATATAAAAATCGTGCGAGGCAGAAAGCCCTTTTCGATGCTGGCGCACGTCAGTGCGATGG
>CAMNVW010000193.1 GCA_946563605.1 uncultured Clostridia bacterium
ATAAAGATAGATCGACTGTTTGATAGCGTCATATCCCAGCTGCCAGCACGGCTCGGAAAGCAGCACCACAATATCCTGCCCCAGCTTTTCGGCGAGCTGGAAATAGATTGCCGAAAGATAATCAGCATGGGTTTTCGTGTATTCCTCGACGATCTCCTTCCATGCGGTGCTGTTCTCATCCGGTTTCCCGAACTCGCGGATGTAAGATTTAAACAGGTTGTCCAGCGCAGACAGCTTGATATAAGCAAGCTGCAGTTTTGCTGCTTCCTCGTCCTCCACCTCCAAATAGGTAATGCTGTTAAGCGGCATCTCTATGAGTCCCTTGCGAATATCCATTGCTCTTTTTTCCATTTTCTATTCCTCCCCTTCCGACGGATTCATTCCATCTCTCAGCTGCTCTACCTTGCGGATAAACCCACCGAGCAGTTCATTGTCCCGGCAGTTGACTGCAATCAGCGTGATATTTTTCCAGAAAACATCGTCCATTGTCATCGTCTTGTATGGCTCTTTTCGTTCGATAATACGGCGGACAAAGTTCTGCTTTTCTTCATTCGTACCCTGACGGACCTTCATCGAATCAACAAAATCCTGTACAAAATCAGGGTCAAAATATCCAATTTGTTCCACTGCCGCTAAGAATCGAATATCCTCCTGTGCAACCACGCGGTCCAGCAGCTGTCCCGCGATGTTCGCCCTGTCTTCCTCCGGCATGGATTTTACCTGTTCACATTCCTCTGTGAAATCTTCGCCGCTTTCCACTTTTTGTACGATGCCGGCAAAGGTCAGCATAAAGTTGAGATCTGTTTTGTTCATATTTATCCTCCTATTCTGCTGCGGAAGTCATCAGTACTTTGATATGTGCGATAACCGGCTCCCATTTCGGCGCAGCCGCCATCTCCCACGGCTCAAAAGTTTCCCGCCAGTCATGTTCGGCAGATTTGTCAAATTCGTAGACGTCTGTTAAAACCTTCTGCGCGACCTCTAAGATGACCCGTTCGCCCGGGATCGGCTGCTTTGAGAAATCCTCTGGAACTGCCATTCCTCTGCGGCGGTATTCGTTATCCATCGCGTTTTTCAGCTCAATATAGTCCATTGCCTTGATAATATTGCCGACAGCAATGTTATCCCCAAGGTGGGCGATGATCTCCGCCTGATTGTCGGCGGTGCAGGAATTGTCACATTTGCCCTGGCAGTTTGTCTTGCAGCCGCCCGAACAGCTTCCGGTGCAGCTAGAACATCCCGAACAGGAGGTGCAGGACGAAGAACAGGAATTTTTGCAGGTTCCCTGACAGGAACCGGAACAGCCGTTGCAGGTACCGGAGCAGCTTCCCGAACAGCCGCCTTGACACCCCTTGCAGCTTGTGCAGCTGCCGTCACAGCCTTTGCACCCATCATAACAGCTGCCTTCACAACTGAAACAAGTTCCCGTGCAGCCGGTACATCCGCTTGTACAGCCGGTGCAGCTGCACTCTGTTACTGATCCATCTGGATGAATGATATTCATTCCGTCATTCCCTCCTTATTCAAATTTCTGCATTGGCAGCAGGCGCTGTGCCTGTCTGTCCAATCCCAGCTTTTTGTATAATTTCTTCCAATAATAGTAGTTTGCTGCAACCTGTGCCTTAACCATCCCGCAATGATGCTTTGTCTTGCAGTTCGGATCGCCGGTCGCGTCGTACTGCCATGCGATGCAGGTCGGACAGTACGGCAGCAGCGGGCAGCTCCGGCACTCGTTATCTGCTGAACCGTATGTCGTAACATTTTGCAACTTCTGAAACCACTCGGTCGTTTCCCTGTCCTGATACAATCCCAGATTCAGCTCCCCTATCGGACGTTCCGGCTGGTTTGTCAGACTGTGCTTCATATACCGCAGACAGGGATAGGCTTTTCCCTCTGGGTCAAAGGCGAGCATCCTGCCGTTGCCGCCGCAGTAGGCGGTCGTTTTCTGGCGCTCATATTCCTCTGGGGCCGGTTTTTGCACAAACCGTTCTTCAAACAGGCTGATATACAAATCCTTGTAGATGCCGTTGTCGATCATCCAATCCGCCAGCTTGACCAGATTGTTGTAGTATACCGCTTCATGCTCCGGTTTCCATACATTTTCAAACACGCAGTTTGCGTGGATGGCATGATAACCCAGCTCATGCAGATGCTGGACGGCGCCAACCAGATGCGGCAGGTTTTCCGGCGCCAGCGTGACCTTTGTGCTCGCCATCGGGTAAATTTGCAGCAGGTGTTTTGCTGCTTTGGAAACAATATCGTAACTGCCTGTTCCGTCGTGGAACACACGGCAGCTGTCGTGCAGGCGCTTGTCCCCGTCGATACTGATACCAATGGACAGGTGGCTTTTGTTTTTGCGGATAAATTCCTGCACCCGCTCATCCTCAAACAGCACGCCGTTCGTGGAAATCGAAATCATGTAATAATAGCCCCAAGGATGTTTCAGCTTAAACGCCTTGCGTTTAAAGTATTCGACGGTCTTGTCGATGAGCTCGATTTCGAGCAGCGGCTCTCCGCCGATGAAATCCAGAATGATCGCAGGCGCTTGGTTATCCAGAAAAGTCCCTTCAAAGAGGCTGTCCACAATTTTCTTTGCGGTGTCCCAGCTCATCCGGCGTCCTGTCTTGTGATGTTCATAACAGTATGTACAGGCAAGATTGCAGCTTTCTGTTACGCAGAAGGTGACGTCCTTGCACAGGAACGTGTTCTCATCATAGGTTTGATTCGGATGACTTACCTGATAGGCTCCGGCAAACTCATCGTTGTAACTTGGAAAGTCGTTTCGCTCCATGTATTTCCCGTTTTGTGGTTCTATTTTCATTACTGTCTCCTTTCTTATCTCTGTTGAAATCCTGCTTTGGAGAATAGCGTGAAGCGCTATTCTCGGGGGGACGGAAAGCGATCCCTGCTTTTGCAGAAAAGCAAAACCGTCCCTATTATCCGATAACATCTCCGTAGACACCGGCAATTGCAATCCAGCTGCCGGACACATTGACGCTGAACAAGCGGTTTGTCGGATTAAACCAGTTGACGTCGGTGTCGTCCGGCGGTGTTTCGCTGACCACCGTACCGCCTCCGCCGGAACCCAAAGCACTAAAGTGCATAACCTTCTGCTGGGTGTCAAAAACGGCTGTCAGCACCGCTCCTGCCGCAAAGCTGCTGGATTTGAGCGGCTTGCCTTTGCTGGTCCTCACCTCATACGCAACCCCGTCAACAGTCCAAATGTCTCCGTTTTCGTACACGTCCGGCACCTGAAAGATTCCGATGACCCTTGCAGACAGATCCTGCGGAAATCCTGACAAGGTGTAGGTGTTTCCGACTTTTGCACAGGCAAGCTCGTAGTT
>CAMNVW010000194.1 GCA_946563605.1 uncultured Clostridia bacterium
CGACGCTCTTCCGATCTATTCAGACTTTCCTGGTACTATGGTCTGAATATGAAAGAATACTTCAAGAGAACCAATGCAATCAACCCAATGAGCTGTGAAAACGAATATTACAGCATGAAGGGTCTTTGCTATACTTCCGACGGCACAGATTACACCGAGCTGGTAAGAAAAGAATTGGGTCTGCCGGAACTGAACGGCGAAGAGATGGTAAGACTGGATGCTGACAAAGCAGCACAGTACAAACAGCAGGCAATGGAAGAACTGGGCGCACTGGGCGTAGAGTTCCCAATTCAGGCTGATTACTACATCGCCGGTTCCAACCAGACCGCACTGTATAGTGCAAAAGTTCTCAAACAGGTATTCTCCGATACTATGGGCGATGACTATGTTGTTCTGAACATCAAAACATACGTTTCCAGCGCAAAGCAGGAAGTTATCACCCCAGGTCTCCATTCCATCCTTGTAGGCTACGGCTGGGGCGCTGACTACGGTGACCCGCAGAACTATCTGGTTCAGGAAACTTACGGTCATGACGGCGCTTACTACTCCGTAGGATACACCAGAATCAGCGAAGTAGAAGAAAATGAAAACACAAAAGCACTGATTGATACCTACAAAGAGTTCACAAGACTGCTGGAAGAAGCAGATAAGATTTCCGACAACCTCGATGCCCGTTATGAAGCGATGGCAAAAGCAGAGGCTTATCTGATTCAGCACGGACTGGTAATTCCACAGAACTATGGTACCGGCTGGTGCCTGACCAAGATCGATCTGTACAGCAAGATGAACGCAATCTTTGGCTGCCAGAACGATAAGTTCAAGAACTGGAAGACCAACGCTGACGGTTACACCACCGAAGAAATGGAAGCAATCAAAGCAGAACACAACGCAAAATAACAGAATACAACAAAAAAAGCACCAACCGTTTGGTTGGTCCTTTTTTGTTTATTTTATAAAAAAATAAACAAGAGCAGATTGAAATATAAGTTAAAGTGCAGTAAAAAAGCTTCGTAAACTTATTCAAATAGTAAAAAAAATACAATTATTATTGACAGCATTGCGAATGGGTGTTATTATTTGAAAGAAGTAAAAAACAAATCGAAACCGTAAATCGGCTGGGATTGTTTTTGAAATCGAAAATGGAGTGGGCGTGAATCAAACGCAGACAAATGTCAGGCGTACAGAAAATCATGAACACCACCAAAAGGAGAGAGAATATGAAGAAAACAACAAGTAGACTGCTGGCTCTTGGTTTAACTGCTTCACTGCTGCTTAGTGCTTGCGGCGGAGCTCCGGCAGAGGATAACAAAAACGCAACAGACGAAAACACAAAAACAGAAGAAAAAAATAATACCACAACCGACGAAAAGAGCACTGATAAAAAGGAAGCTTCCAAAGACGCGATTAACAACTTGGTTCTTCCAATCATTGTCAGCCGTGAGCTGGAAACCTTTAACATCTTGTATGCACAGCGTCAGGAAGACAGCGAAAACCTGACCAACCTGGTCGATGGTTTGCTTGAAGTAGATACCGAAGGTAAGCTCGTTCCATGTCTGGCAGAAGAATGGGGTACCGAAGACGGCGGTCTGACATGGACATTTAAACTCCGTGACGGTGTAAAATGGGTCGATGTAAACGGCAACGAAAAAGCTGACTGTAATGCACAGGACTTCGCAACCGGTCTGGAATGGGTACTTAACTTCCATAAGAACGATTCCACCAATACCTCTATGCCCCTGGAAATGATTGAAGGTGCATCCGAATACTACGAATACACCAAGTCTCTGTCCGCAGAAGAAGCTTACGCTCTGAATGCAGGCGAAGGCTCCAAGTTCCGTGAGATGGTTGGATTTGAAACACCAGATGATCACACTGTTGTTTACAAATGTCTGGCACCAAAGCCATACTTTGATTCTCTGGGAACCTATAACTGTCTGTATCCAATGGCACAGGGCATGGTAGACGAACTGGGCGGTCCTGACGCTGTAAAAGCTATGAACAACGAAAATATGTGGTACAACGGCTGCTACACCATGACCGAGTATCTGCAGGGCAATGAGAAGATTTATACAAAGAACCCATTGTACTGGGATAAAGATTGTACCCTCTTTGATACCGTTACTTATAAGATGGTAGAGTCCGGCGATATCAGCTATCAGCTGTATGAAAGCGGCGAAGTTGACTACGTTGCTCTGGGTGAAGCTCGTATCAACACCATCGCAAAGAATCCAAACAGCCCACTGTATGACTACATCGTTCCAGATGTTCCATCCAAACACTCCTATCAGTTCCACTTCAACTACAACAAGATGAAAGAAGACGGCACACCTGATACCAACTGGAACTATGCAATTGCAAACGAATCATTCCGTAAATCCTTGTGGTATGGTCTGAACCTCAGCGACTACTTCAAGAGAACCAATGCAATCAACCCAATGGTTTGTGAAAACAACGCATACACCATGAAGGGTCTCTGCTACACTTCTGATGGTACAGACTATGTTGACCTTGTAAAGAAAAACCTTGGTCTGCCAAAAGAAAATGGCGAAACACCTGTTAGAATCGATACTGACAAAGCAGCTGAGTACAAAGCACAGGCAATCGAAGAACTGACTGCTATCGGTGTAACCTTCCCAGTTGAATTTGATTACTATATCATCGGTTCCAACCAGACCGCTCTGGACAGTGCAACTGTTCTGCAGCAGGCATTTTCCAATAGCTTGGGCGATGATTACGTTAAACTCAACATCAAGACCTACATCAAGAGCTTGCGTCAGGAAGTATTGAACGCTCACCTCCAGTCCTTTGTAAGCAATGGTTGGGGCGCTGACTACGGCGATCCACAGAACTTCCTGGGTCAGGAACTCTATGGCTACGACAATGCTGACTACTCTGCAAACTACTCTTTCATCAATGATGTAGAGGAAACTCCAGAAACAAAAGCTCTGCTCGATACCTACAAAGAATTTACAAAGATGGTAGAAGAAGCAGATAAGATCGTTGACGATATGGATGCTCGTTATGCTGCATACGCAGAGGCAGAAGCTTATATGCTGGACAAAGTTCTGGTTATGCCAGCAACTTACGGCATTGGCTGGGCACTGAGCAAAGTCGACAACGACAGCAAGATGAACGGTATGTTCGGTATCCAGAACAACAAGATGAAGAACTGGGTTACCAATGCAAACGGTTACACCTCTGAAGACAAAGGTGTTGCTGAACAGATCGCAGCATTTGCAGCTCAATAATAGCTTATAAAAAACAGAGTCCTGATAAGGACTCTGTTTTTTGCTTTATTTTCAGGATATGTAAGGATTGTTTATACAAGAGAAAG
>CAMNVW010000195.1 GCA_946563605.1 uncultured Clostridia bacterium
GGAAATCCCTTGCTCCTTTTTTATAGCCAATGCTGGGGAGAATGGAACCGGAGAAAGGGCAGGAAAAGTTTATTGCAAAATAAAACGTCAAGAGCGGCTTCCATTCTCAGGTCACGCGACGCAGAACCGCTTACAGCACACAACGATAAGCATGACAAAAAAAGAGCGAGGAAAGTTCCTCGCTCTTTTTTGCTGTGTTGATTTATTTGGTTTCCGCGCTCTTTTTATTCGTTTATCTCAATGCGTGCGGTGCTGCCGCTGACCGATGGTGTTACGATAATGCGGTCGGGGATGCGCTCGTACAGCTGCGGCACATGGGAAATGATGCCCACCAAACGTCCGTCATCCTGTAAACTGGTCAGTGTTTGGATGGCGCTGTCGAGTGATTGCGCGTCCAGACTGCCGAAGCCCTCGTCGATGAACATGGTCTGAATGTGGATGCCGCCGGCGTGATGCTGTACCACCTGCGCCAGTCCCAACGCCAGCGCAAGCGAGGTCTGAAAGCTTTCGCCGCCGGACAGGGTGGAAACATGGCGCGGGATGCCGGTGTAGCTGTCAAAGATTTCCAAGTCCAAACCGGACGAGGTGTTTCCGCGGGAACGCTCTTTTTTGCGGAGAAGCTGATAGCGACCACAGCTCATACGGGAAAGGTGCAGGTTTGCAACCGCGATGATCTGCTCAAAATAACCCGACAGCACAAAGCTTTCAAAGGAAAGCCGCTGTGGATTTTTGCCGCTTGCCGCCTGAAATAATCCACCCACGACCTCGTAATCCTTTTGAAGAGCTTTTAGCCGGTGCAGATATTCCTCGATGCTGGAAAGCAGCCGCGTGTTCAGATGATACCGCGCCTGCAAGGCGGAAAGCTGCTGCTTTTGACTTTGGTATTGTTCTTCCATCTGCCGGAACTGTACGCGCAGCTCCTCAAGGTTGGGGCAGGACTGTTCGCCAATCTGTTCGTTGAGCTGGCTGAGCTTGCTTTTTGCGGCGAGAAGCCGCTCGGCATATTCCTCAACCTGACGCTGGAGCGCATCCTTTTGCGGAAGGCTGTCCAGCAAGGCGATGAATGACGGCTCATCGGCAAAGTCATGCTGGTGGAGCAGAGCAGAAAAGTCCGTTTGCAGCTGGGACTGCCGCTCCAACAACGCGGAGCAGTCCTGCGAACTCTGCAAGACTGCCGCTTGCAGCTGGCTCATGCGCGCGCTTGCCTGACGATAACCTGCGGTCAGCTGCTGAATCTGCTCGCGCAGGGCGGTTTCCTGCGTAGAAAGCGCATCAAACTGCTGCTGTATCTGCGCAAGGGAAGAAATGCCCGACAAGGCGGCGCGCAGATTCGCTTCTTCTTCACCTAAAATTTGCAGGGTCGACTGGTGTGCGCTGACCTGCGGGTCAAAGTAGCGCGGCTGGGAAACCTTGCTGAGTGAGATCCATTCGGAAATCTGCTGTTCTAACAGCTGAATCTGTCCGCGAATCTGCCGCTGCTGTTGACAGAACCATTCGGCGGACAACAGCTCGTCAAAAAGTTCGGGCGATTGCGCAGTCAATTCCGACAGCAGCGCCTGATGGGAGGAAAGCTCGCCATACAGCTTTTGGACTTGCGCCGATAACCGCTCAAGCTGCTCGGCGGTGACGGCGGTTTCCAAAGCCTTTGCCGGTGCAGGATGGTGAATCGAACCGCACACAGGACAAGGCGAGCCGTCCGAAAGTTTTTGCGCCAGGGTGTGCGCCTGCGCGCGGGAAAGCTGTTCTTGAGCGAGTTGCTGATGCTTTAAGGCGGCGTCAAAATCGGTTTGCAGACGGGCAATCTGTTCGGTCAGCATTTGCGCGCGGTCGAGTGCGTTCAGCTGCTTTGTCATAATGGCGCGGTCGAGCAGCAAACGGCTTAAAGAAGCGCTGCGTTTTGCCTGCGTGAGCGCTTTTTGCTCTGCGGCAATCTTTTGGGCGAGCGCGTCGAGCTTCTGCATCTGCTGAATGTCCTGACGCAGCTGCTGAATCTGTGCGACCTTGTCATCACGCTGCGCATGAAGCGCGTCAATCGACTCGAAATCCCGCACCGCTCGCTCAAAGTCCGGCTGATAGGAGGCAAGCTGAGTCTTTGCCTCGTTTAGCTGCTGGGATTTTTGCGCAGTTTGGGTGCGGCAGTCGGTGAGACGGGTGTAGGGCGTGAGCAAGCCGGCAGCAGTTTCCAGGCGGTTGAGCTGCTGCTTGAAGCGGTCGATCTGTCCTTGCTGTGCGGACAAATCGGAAAGCTCCTGCTGGATACTCTGCCGCAGAATAAACATCCTGTGCAGCTCCTCGGCTTTTTGCAAATCGAGCTTTCGCAAGGCTTCTTCCTGCGCGGTGAGCTGCTGTTCAAATGCGCCCAGCTGCTGCTTTTGTCCTTTTAACGCGCCGTGCAGATGTTCGCAGACTGCCTGTGCGGAGGGGTACTCCGCCTGCACAAGCTGCTGTAAGGCTTCATCGTCGGTGCAGTCGAGCTGTGAGAGCATCGACAGCGCCGCCTGCTGGATGCTGTCCGATTCCTTTTTGATTTCCTCTGCGCGATGCCCCAGCTCGATGGTGAAGCGTTCGTAGAGGTCGGTCTGGAAGATCTGGCGAAAAATATCCTGCTTTTCGCGGCTGGAAGCGTCCAAAAATCTGCGGAACTCCCCTTGGGCGAGCATCACGATTTTGCGGAACTGCTCGCAGGTGAGCCCCATCAGTTCCTCGATGCGCAGATTGGCGTCCCGACCGCTTAAAACCTCGTTGTTCGGGAGGGTGAGTTCCACCTCGGCGGCGGCTTCGATCATTTCTTTTTTGCGCTTGGAATAGACCGGCTGTTTTGGCACGCGGCGGATGTGGTATTGCTGCTGTTCCAGCTCAAAGGTAAATTCGACGAAACAAAGCTCCTGCTCGGCGGCATGATGGCTTTTGAAGGAATCGGTGGTGCGGACGTTGCCGCTCGCGTGGGAATAAAGTGCAAAACAAATTGCGTCGAAGATGGTAGTTTTACCGGCGCCGGTCGGACCGGAGATTAAGAAAATACCGCTTTCAAAGCGGGTGAAGTCAATTTCAACGGTTTTGGGATAAGGTCCAAATGCGTGAAAACGCAGAAAAATGGGCTTCATGCAAAATCCCTTTCTGTAAAATTTATTTTTGGGGAGTGTCCCCAGCCCCCATTTTTAGCTTCAAGAAGCTAGGAAAGTTTTTGTGGGGGTTGCGACCCCCACAAAAACTTTAGTTGTGGGCTTACGCAGCCCACGCCTGCGGTT
The DNA here is from genome assembly GCA_946563605.1 of uncultured Clostridia bacterium. GTDB lineage: Bacteria > Bacillota > Clostridia > Oscillospirales > Ruminococcaceae > Negativibacillus. The sequence goes on from CAMNVW010000195.1 coordinate 3,249, forward strand.
CCTTTTGCACAACAATCAGTTGTACTACACAACTGATTGTTGTGTAGT
>CAMNVW010000196.1 GCA_946563605.1 uncultured Clostridia bacterium
CAAAAAGACAACCGAATCATCCCATGAAAAAACTGCCCCATCGTTTGATGGGGCAGTCAAATACTTTATTCGTATTTCGATTATACCATTGCGTTTGGATCAAGGATCTTGTTGATCTCTTCATCTGTGAATTTGCCGCTTTCGTGCAGCAGTTCACGAACGGAGCTGCCGGTCTTGATTGCTTTCTTTGCAATGTCAGCAGCAAACTGGTAGCCAACCTGTGGGCAGATAGCGGTGATGATACCAACGGAACCATCTACCAAAGCCTGACAGCGTTCAGCGTTTGCTGTGATGCCGGATACACAGTTGTCAACGAAGGTCTCAACAGCGCCAGCAAGAGCGTTGATGGACTCGAACAGCTTGTGGTACAGAACTGGCTCTGCGTAGTTCAGCTCAAGCTGACCAGCTTCAGCAGCCATTGTGATGCAAACGTCGTTGCCCATGATGCAGAATGCTGCCTGAGACATAACCTCTGGGATAACTGGGTTTACTTTACCTGGCATGATGGAAGAACCATTCTGTTTTGCAGGCAGATTGATTTCCTGGAAACCACAGCGTGGACCGGAGGACATCAGACGGAAGTCGTTTGCCATCTTGGAGCAGGAGATTGCGCAGGTTTTCAGGGAAGCAGAAACGTATGCGTAAGCATCCAGGTTCTGTGTACCGTCAACCAGGTCATCAGCTTTTACCAGCGGCAGACCGGTGATTTTTGCAAGTTCAGGAGCCAGAGCATCTACATACTCAGGATTTGCGTTGAGCGCTGTACCAACTGCAGTACCGCCCATATTGATTGCGTACATACCTTCCATTGCTCTGTTCAGGCGAACCAGGTCGCGTTTTACAGCTTTGCGGTATGCGCCGAATTCAGCACCCAGACGGATCGGAACTGCGTCCTGCATCTGTGTACGGCCCATCTTAATGATGTTGTGGAATTCTTCTTCTTTCTGAGCCAGAGCAGCTTCCAGACGTTCTACCTGAGCGATTGCTTTTTTGAGCAGTTTGATTGCTGTCAGTTTTGCAGCGGATGGGAATACGTCGTTGGTGGACTGTGCTCTGTTAACGTGGTCGTTTGGATGAACGATGGAGTAGTCGCCTTTTACGCCGCCGAGGATTTCGATTGCGCGGTTTGCGATTACTTCGTTTGCTGTCATATTTGCAGTGGTGCCTGCGCCGCCCTGAATTGGGTCGCACAGGAACTGGTCATGCAGCTTGCCTTCGAGAATTTCGTCGCAAGCCTGGCAGATTGCGTCTTTGATCTTTTCGTCCAACTCGCCTACCTTGCAGTTGCAGATAGCGCAAGCTTTTTTGATTTCAGCCATAGAATCAATAAATTCCGGCTGCATTCTCTGACCGGTGATGCGGAAGTTTTCACAGCCGCGCATGGACTGTACGCCATAGTAAGCGTCTACTGGAACCTGTTTTTCACCGATGGAGTCTTTTTCAATACGATATTCCATGATTTCAACCTTCTATCTTTTTTTAATCGGGTATTTTTTCGAACTTTATGAAGCAAATCCTGCATCATTTGATTTCATTATAGCAGGGCATCAGAAAAAATCAAGTATTTTCTGCCCCTCTTTCATGGATTTTGCTGGTTTTGATTCATTTTTTTGCAATTTGTCAATCATTTTAACAAATATTTGTATGCTTTTTCTATTGCGTTTTTTTTGACAGAAAGAGTACAATAGAGGTAAGGAATGCCTGTTTTCCATCTGATATTTTCAACAGGATAATCATGTGAGATAATTCACGATTATAAGTAAGGAGGATTCCCGAAATGAACGTTTATGAAAAATCCCTTGAACTGCACAAAAAAGCGCAGGGCAAACTTTGCGTTGAGTGCAAAGTTCCGCTCAACGGCGCAGAGGACCTTTCTCTGGCATATTCCCCAGGCGTTGCTCAGCCATGTCTGGAAATCAACAAAGAATACGACACCATTTACGATTACACCGCAAAAGGCAACATGGTAGCTGTTGTTACCAACGGCACCGCTGTTCTGGGTCTGGGCGACATTGGCGCAGGCGCAGGTCTGCCGGTTATGGAAGGTAAATCCGTTCTGTTTAAATCCTTTGCAGGCGTTGATGCTTTCCCGATCTGTCTGGACACCAAAGACCCTGACAAAATCATCGAAACCGTTAAACTGATGGAGCCAACCTTCGGCGGCGTAAACCTCGAGGACATCAAAGCTCCTGAATGTTTCTACATCGAATCCAAGCTCAAAGAGATCTGCAACATTCCGATCTTCCACGATGACCAGCACGGTACTGCTATCGTTACTCTGGCAGGTCTGATCAATGCTATCAAAGTTATCGGCAAAGACATGAAAGACCTCCACGTTGTTGTAAGCGGTGCTGGCGCAGCTGCTATTGCAATCACAAAACTGCTGCTTTCCGCAGGCGTTGCTGACGCAATCCTCTGTGACCGCAAGGGCGCTATCTACGAAGGACGCGACGGTCTCAACGACGTAAAAGTTGAAATGTCCAAGATTACCAACAAAGAAAAACGCGCAGGTTCCATCGCTGAGGTTATCAAGGGCGCAGACGTATTTGTTGGTGTTTCCGCTCCTGGACTGCTCACACCTGAAATGGTTAAGACAATGGCAAAAGACCCAATCATCTTTGCTTGTGCTAACCCAACTCCAGAAATCGATCCTGCTCTTGCAAAAGAAGCTGGCGCAGCTGTTATCGGTACCGGTCGTTCCGACTACCCGAACCAGGTAAACAACGTACTGGCATTCCCTGGTATCTTCCGTGGTGCTCTGGATGTTCGCGCTACCAAGATCAACGAAGAGATGAAACTGGCTGCTGCTTATGCAATCGCTGGTCTGGTTTCTCAGGACGAGCTGAATGCTGATTACGTCATCCCATCTCCATTCGATCCACGCGTTGGTCCGGCTGTTGCAAAAGGGGTTGCTCAGGCTGCAATCGATACCGGCGTTGCTAAGAAAACCGATATCACTCCTGAACAGGTTGCTGAACACACCCGTCAGCTGGTTAACAGAAAATAAGTTTTCAAGCTTACATAAAAAAGACCTTCCCTTCGGAAGGTCTTTTTTGTTGCGCTCGTTAGAAAAATAAAAGTTTTGTCAACTTTTTCAAAAGTTGTGGGTTTCAAAAGGGCAACGCCCTTTGGCGCTCGTCGCAACGAGCGAAATTCTTTTATCGTCAAGGCTCCCTTGTGTAAAGGGAGCTGTCAGCGAAGCTGACCCACACCACCCTAAGGCTCCCTTGTGTAAAGGGAGCTGTCAGCGAAGCTGACCCACACCA
>CAMNVW010000197.1 GCA_946563605.1 uncultured Clostridia bacterium
AGCGAAGTTCGTTGCTTGCAACGAATCTTCTGCAAGGGGGTGGCAACCCCCTTCGGAGGAATTTTTAAAACCTTAGGTTTTAAACACGCCTTTGGTTACTTTCTTCGTGAAAAGAAAGTAACCGCGGGTTCGGGCTGCGTAAGCCCGAAACTTTGGGGGTGTGGGGGTCGCAACCCCCACAAAGAATCTTCCGAGCTTCTTGAAGCTAGAACAGAAGTTCGGGGGCAAGGGGGAGAATCCCCCAGATAAACTTATCGGTTTGATGAAACCGAAACAGGTGTGGGGGAACCCAACAATAAATATAAAACTATTTGGGAGGTAGAGAACTTTGGTTTTCAGCAGTCTGCTGTTTTTATTCCGGTTTTTGCCGATTGTCTTTTTGATTTATTATCTGGTGCCGTTTCGATTGAAAAATACGGTACTGTTTTTGGCGAGCCTGTTTTTCTATACCTGGGGCGAGCCGAAATTTTTCCCCATTATGCTGGTGTCCATCGGCATAAACTATATTGCAGGACTGCTCATGGAGCGGTACGACCAGAAACCGGCGGCAAGAAAGGTTTGCTTCGGTCTTGCCTTTGCGGTGACGCTCGGCTTTTTGCTGTTCTTTAAGTACACCAACTTCTTTTTGTCGAACATCAACGCGCTGTTCGGCGCGTCGCTGCCGCTGCTTCCGGCGTCAACCTTTCATCTGCCGCTGGGAATCAGCTTCTACACCTTCCAGATTCTTGCCTACACCATCGACGTGTATCGCCGCAAGATTTCGGTAGAGCACAATTTGATTGACTTCGGCGCGTTTGTCGCCTTGTTCCCGCAGCTGATTGCAGGTCCGATTGTATTGTATCCAGACATCAGCCGCGAGCTGAAAAGCCGCAAAATCACGCTGGCGCAGGTCGATGAGGGCGTTGGGCTGTTCATCATGGGTCTTGCGAGCAAGATTTTGCTGGCAGACACCGTCGGCGCGCTGTGGTCGGAGGTGCAGACGCTCGGCTTTGCCAATGTTTCTACGCCGCTTGCGTGGCTGGGGGTGCTGGCGTACAGCTTCCAGCTCTATTTTGATTTCAGCGGCTATTCGCTGATGGCGATCGGTCTTGGCAGGATGCTGGGATTTTATTTTCCGCAGAACTTCAATTATCCGTACATCTCCAAAAGCGTCACCGAATTCTGGCGCCGCTGGCACATCACATTAAGCTCGTGGTTCCGCGAATATGTCTATATTCCGCTGGGCGGCAACCGCGTCAAAAAAAGCCGCCATTTCCTGAACCTCTTTGCGGTATGGTTCTTGACCGGCTTCTGGCACGGGGCAAACTGGAATTTTATCTTCTGGGGCTTATATTTCTTTGTCCTGCTGATGATTGAAAAGAGCTTCCTGCTCAAAAGACTGGAGAAGAGCCGCATCCTGTCGCACGTTTACCTGATCTTTCTGGTGATGATCAGCTGGGCGATTTTCGCGGTGTCGGATCTGTCGATGCTCGGGGAATTGTTCTCGCGGATGTTCTCGCTCAAGGCTTTTTCTGCCGCGGGCGCTGCGGACTGGCTGTACTACCTGCGCGACTATGCAGGGATCCTGGTGCTGTGCGTGGTTGCGTCCACACCGTTCTTTAAACGTTTGGCGGACAGCAAATTAGGCAGAAACCGCCTGCTGCGAACCGTTTTCCTGAGCGGCTTGCTGCTGGCTTCGGTGGCGTTCATGGTGGATTCCACCTACAGCCCGTTCATGTATTTTAACTTCTAAAGGGAGGCGGCACAGATGAAAAAAATGCTCAAATCACCGATGGCTGTTCTGTTCGGCGCGTTCGTGCTGGTCGTTTTTCTGGTGGATGTGCTGAACGCCGACCGCTATTCCTCGGAATTAGAAAACACCATCCTTGCACAGAAGCCGCAGTTTTCATGGAACGATTTTTCTGATGGCAGCTTCGGCAGCGATTATGTAAAGTATATCAACGACCAGTTCATGGGCAGGGATCGCTGGATCAGCATGAAAGCGGCGATGGATAAGACGCTCGGACGCATCGAAAGCCACGGCGTCACCTTTGCGGACGACGATTATCTGATGGAAAAATTGCAGATTGTGGAGGACAAGCCTTCGACAAGCGGTACGAATGTGGTGACACAGCGCAGCCTTGACCGCAGCATCGGCATGGTGCGCACCTTTTTGGAGATGTATGACCGAGAGTTTACCCTCTCGATCGTGCCAAACTCCTACACGGTCTTGGACGACAAGGTTCCGTATGGATTTACTGGGGTCAACCAGCAGGAATACACCGCGCAGATCTATGACGAGCTTTCCAAAGCAAACGAAAAACTGTCGGTGATCGACTTTACCGACACCCTGCAAAAACATTCGGACGAGTATATCTACTATCACACCGACCACCACTGGACGACCTTGGGCGCATACTATGCGTATGTCGATTATTGCAGGGCAAAGGGGCTCACGCCGGTGAAGCTCTCCGATTTACAGCCAAATGAGGTGGAGGATTTCTACGGGACATTCTACTCCAAAGCCAAACGTCCCGGACAGCCGTCGGACACCATCACCTGGTACGACGTTCCGGTGGAGGAATTTGCGTTTGCGGCAAATCTTGCACAGGACAAGGAGCTTGCAACCTTGGGCGAGCTGGTGCAGGAGGACGGCTTGGAGCTGCTGAAGGTCGGCGGCTTGATGGATGAACGCAAGTTTGCGACGCGCGATAAATACGCGGCGTTCACCTGGGGCAACAGCGGCTATGTGAAGATCAAGAGCGCAAACAATCTCAACCACAAGGACGGTCACACCAGCCGTCTGCTGCTGTTCAAGGATTCCTATGCAAACAGCATGATTCCGTATCTTTGCTACAATTATGATGAAATCATCGTGGTGGATCTGCGTTCCTCGGCGAAGAGCGTGAAGGAGCTGATGAGCGAAGAATTTGACGATGTATTTTTGATGTACAATTTTTCCACCTTCATCTCGGACGCATCGAGCCTTGCAAACTTAAAATTCTAAGCAGGCGAAAAAAGGAGCGAAGCAAAATGCTGAAAGGGTATTGCCGCCTCTATCAGGGCGTGATGAAAGCGGTGATGTATTTGCTGCCGTGGCGCACGCCGCAGGTCATCGCCGGTGCAGGGTCTGTAGGAGAGCTGCCTGCCCTGATCAAGGAAAAGGGCTTCCAAAAGATTTTGATTGTGACGGGCAAAAATCTGCGCAGAAAGGGCGTGCTGGAGCCGCTGCTGGCGGCGATGGAACAGCAGGGGCTTGACTATGTGCTGTACGATGGCAC
>CAMNVW010000198.1 GCA_946563605.1 uncultured Clostridia bacterium
GGCTCACGCCGAGCCACCTCCCTTTACACAAGGGAGGCTTTGGTGCAAGACATACGGCTTCAATATGTACAAGAAAAGTCCCAGCAGACATGACTGCTGGGACTGAAACTGTTTTATGAGTAGTTACCATTTGGAAGGTCTTTTTTGTTGTGTTGGTTTAAAAAACAAAAGTTTTGTTCCTTAAACAACATTGAACTTCGTTCAATCGCACCTCCGTGCGAAAGCCACAGAAGAAATATCTGCCCCGCACATTTTTATTTTTATAGTATTTATGGTATTTCGCACTTTGCGAAGTGCGCCCAAAGGCTTCGCCTCTGGACATCACCACCTTTTGAAAAAGGTGGACGAAAACTTTTATTTTGGGGTCTAAAAGGTAGATTTTCAAATTTGCACTCAAGCAACAGCGTGAATCGTTTGCCTTAGATTTTTTTAACAAAACAGATGATACGATTTGCTTCCTGAAAGCCGCAAGCCAGATGAAAGTACAGGCTCTCTTCATTTTCCAGCTCGCAGTCACTTGCAAATTCACAGCAGCCCTGCTGTTTTGCCCATTCCTGACAAGCTTGCAGCAGCTTTTGGGAAATTCCGCACCGACGATACGCCGGAAGTACAAAAATGCCCTCCAAATATCCGACAGGACTTTTGGAAGTTCCTTCCACATAATCATGGCGCAGAGAACACTGTGCAAAACCGGCCTCTTTCATCTTGTCGCCTTCAGTTTCCCATGCGAGAAAAATCGCCCCTGATGAAAGATATTCCTCCATCTCCCCATAAAGTTCCTCGACCGTATGATGCTGCCAAAGTTGCTGCGCTAATTCTGTCACAGCAACCAAGTCACTGGATTCAGCCATCTTTATCTGTATACTGTCTTTTTTCGGTTCAGATCAGTCATTAAAGCGATTCCCTTTCTGTTCCCAAAAAGCGATCCATGTTGTCCAGCACTTTTTGCGTCAAGCGTTCCACTGCCTGATACGTTGCACCCGAATAGCCTCCGTAGCAGCTGACCGATTCCAACTCTTGCAAGGATTCTTCTCCCAATGCCATCAGGCTGTCGCAGAAATAATAGTTATCCCCATGCGCAAGCCATTTTTTCAGCACATCCAAATCACAGGCTGGCGTCAGACCGGTATTAAACAAAATCTTATGGTTGCCCAATGTTTGGAACTCTGCCTCGTTTAAAATCGTGACAAATTTATTGAGACAGCAGCAAATGCAGATGCTTTTCGAGAGCAGCTCTTCCAAAGAAAGATAAGCAATTCCTTTCTCTTCTATTTCCGGTTTGCGGCTGCGGCTGTAATATCTGACATCCGCTCCAAAAAATTTGAGCGCACGAGCAACCACCTGTCCGGTCGCACCCATTCCGATGATACCAACCGGTATTCCCGTCAGTTCCAGCGGACGCTCTCCAAAGCGTTTTCCATGAAAACCGTGCAGCAGGGCGGTCAGCTCGCAGACCACATACTCCGCCACACCTGCATCCCCGTAATCGCGCACACCATACACCGTGATACCCTGTTCCCTTGCGCAGCGGATATCCACGCTTGCGCTGTTTTCATCATATAAACTGCAGCACATTCCAATGTAACGCAGCTTTGGACAGGCCTTGATGATATTTGCGGTGATCTGCGTCGTGATGTTGACCAGAATACCGTCCGCATCTTGTGCGCGGCGAATCACTTCTTCCTCCCTTGCAGGAATATCGTCGTAGAACACATATTCTTTCGCACGCTTTTGAAATTCCGCGTTTGCCTGTTCTGTTAAATTGAGCTTCTCAACTGCAACCAATTTCTGAAACACTATGATTTCCTCCCTTTTGTTTTTCATACTTATTGCCTCTATCCCTGCTGTCGGATGCCGCACACAGTTAGTGCATGATTGCACACCGTAAAGCTGACCTCCAATCCAGCAAAAAAGAAGCCATAGACCCGCGTTGGATCGTCCTGATAGGATGGGCGCGGATCATGCGCCAGCACACCGACAAGACCGTCGAACAGCTGCGGCGGTATCTTCTCTTTCCACACATCGGGAATACAAACTTCAAGCGGGTGCAGATGCAGTTCATCGGTAAATCCGCCCGTTGCCTGCGGATGACTGTCGGTATAGGCAAGATAGGGCTTGATATCGAGAATCGGCGTTCCATCCATCAAATCCGCACCTGACACACGCAAAATCATCCCATATTTCGGATGTTTTTCGACCGCTTCCAGCTTCACCGAGGACAAGCCAATTGGATTCGGGCGAAACGGCGAGCGTGTCGCAAACACACCCATGCGTGTATTGCCGCCTAATTTGGGCGGACGAACTGTTGGAGACCAATTTTCACGCACTGCCTGTGAAAACTGCCAAATCAGCCAAATATGTGTAAAATCTTCCAATCCGCGCAGCGCCTGCGGATCGCGGTACGCCGGTTCAAAGACAATCATCGACTGCAATTCTTTCACCAGACCGCTTTGGCGCGGAATTCCAAATTTCGATGGAAAATCGCTGTGGATTCTTGCGATGATCTTCACCGGAAAACTTTCGGTATCATTTTCGGAAGAAGCCTTGGAGAATTTTTCCTCCATCCATAACACGCTCCTTTTTCAGACGACGGAATGCGCCGCGACACTGATGAGATAATGAGAGTAACGCTTAAAACACTACTCCAACTTTCTTTGATTTTAGGACTTCAACAGGCTTAAAAAGAAAGCCTGAGCAAACAAAGAAAACGTCCAAAAACAGCTTAAACAAGCCATTCTTAGACGTTTTCCTGTTGGAGCTGATGACGAGACTCGAACTCGTGACCTCATCCTTACCAAGGATGTGCGCTACCACCTGTGCCACATCAGCATATACTGGCAGGGGCAGAAGGACTTGAACCCTCGGCACGTGGTTTTGGAGACCACTGCTCTACCAACTGAGCTATACCCCTATAAATGGCGGAGAAGATGGGATTCGAACCCATGCTGCCCTAAACGAACACTAACGGTTTAGCAAACCGTCCTCTTCAGCCACTTGAGTACTTCTCCTCGGCACGAAACAATTATCGTTAAATATGGCGGAGAGGGTGGGATTCGAACCCACGGCCCCTTTCGGAGTCACTGGTTTTCAAGACCAGCTCCTTAAACCACTCGGACACCTCTCCATGTCCGATTACTTGCTAATCGCCGCGGTGTAAATTGGTGACCCATCGGAGATTCGAACTCCGGACACCTTGATTAAAAGTCAAGTGCT
>CAMNVW010000199.1 GCA_946563605.1 uncultured Clostridia bacterium
CTAGGGAGAATGGAACGCAGTTCCATTCTCAAGGTCGCACAACGAAAAGCCTGTTTACTGGCAAAAGTAAAAGTGCGACTTGGTCTGGGGGTCGCAACCCCCAGCTATCTTTCCGACCTTCGTGAAGGTCGATTAAAGTTCAATCAGGTCGTGTGTTGTGGAGATCATGTTCTCGTAACCATCTTTGGTGATGAGGATCTGATCTTCGATGCGAACGCCGCCCCAATTCGGGATGTAAATACCTGGCTCGATGGTGCGGACAGAGTTTTCTTCCAGCAGTTCGGTGCTGGTTGGTCCCATGAATGGGATCTCGTGAACGAACATACCGATACCATGTCCGATGCCGCTGTAAATGTACTGGTAATATTCGGTGTCCTTGACAGCCTGAATGGATGCTTCATAAACATCTTTGAGCGGAACGCCGGCTTTCATCTTAGCAAGGGAATCTTCCAGCATCTTTTTCTCAAGCTCGTAAACCTCGCGCTGTTTTGCGTTTGCGCGTCCGACAACAACCGTTCTGGTCATATCGGAAAGGTAGCCGTTGAACTGGCAGCCGAAATCCATCAAAACAAAGTCGCCGTACTCGACTGCTTTGTTGGAAGGAATACCGTGCAGCAGGGAAGTTCTTGCGCCGGAGATGAGGATGTTGCCATAAGGCTGTGTGTCTGCGCCTTCCATGACCATGTAAGCGGAAAGTTTCGCAGCAAGCTCTTTTTCGGTGACTCCAACGCGGATGTCGTCGAGCAGACGGTCAAAAGCGCGGCAGGAAATTTCGCAGGCAGCGCGCAGATATTCGATTTCCTGCGGTGTTTTTACGGAGCGGAATTTTTCAACAACGTTGATTGTAGGAATCAGTTTTGCACTGATTTCTTTTTCCAGCTGGGAGTAGAACAGGTAGTTGAGCACATCTGCCTCAAAAGCGAGGGACTGAACGTGCTGTTCGTTTACAATATGTGCAACGCATTTGCCGATGGAACCGTAAGTTTTCCAGAGAAGAATCTGGTAGTCAGGACATTCGATGCCTGCCTGCTCGGTGTAGCGAGGGTCGGTCAGGAAATAGAATCTGTCCTTGGTGATGACAACATAAGAATCATCGCCGGTGTAGCCGCTGATGTAGCGGATATTCTGCTTTTTCGCGAGAAAGAAAGCGTCAATATCGTTTTGGCGCATATATTCCAGCAGCATCTCTACTGATTTCATAATTACACCATCTTTCTGTATGATTTTTCACTGTAAAAATAGAATCCCTAAAAACATCGTAAAAAAATGCCTTTTGGCATCAATGAAAAGGTATTTTAGGTTCAATCCCATTATAATGTGATTGTTAATAAAATGCAATGCCAAAACCAATTTTTTTTGGAGTTTCTTGTCCAATCCGATGGAATCCGAAAGGCGCGGAGGATATTTTTGCGCGCAGAAAAAATCCCCAGACAATCAAAAGCGTCTGGGGACGAGAGGAATATCACGGGGGTTGCAAAATCAGGAAAGTTTCGTGATGACAAGGCTTGCGCGCAAACACCCATAAAATTAAGAAAGCTTTGTAATAACGAGGTTTGCGCGCAAACACCCATAAAATTAAGAAAGCTTGGTGATGACAAGGCTTGCGCGCAAACACCCATGAACTTAAGAAAGTTTCGTGATAACGAGGTTTGCGTTTGTGACCTCCACTTTTTTAGGGGAAATGTTTGCTAAGGAAATGGAAGTGGTGGTTCCGCAGGGAACGGTGATCAGAGCAGAAGCGCTCAGGGAAACGCAGCGTGCGGAAGGCAGAATGGTAGCGGAGGACTGTGAACCCGGGATGACAACGCCGCCGGAGATCAGCGCAAGCGCCGCAGCAAAGGGACAGTCGTCATTGGCACACACATTGGCATTGTAGTTTACCAGGTAAACGCCAGGGCAGTTGAGGTTAAAATTGGCGGTGCCGGCGGAGTGCTGAATACAGCAGCTGTTGCAGTTATTACAGTTATTGCAATTGTTGCAGCTATTGCAGTTGCCGCAGCTGTCCACGCGGTTCGCTGCAAAAAGAACCGCTGCGTTTGGAGCGACATTCTGGGAAGGGTCGCTGATTGCATTCAAATAGCTCAGTGTATGGCAGCATGAACAGTCCCAGCTGCAGCAAGACTGACCGTTGGAACGGAAGTCGCATCTGCGGTTGGAATCGCCATTGTCATAGTCGCATCTGCGGTTGGAATAGCTGTTGTCGCAGTCGCATCTGCGGTTGGAATAGCTGTTGTCGCAGTCGCATCTGCGGCTGGAGTAACTGTTGTCGCAGTCGCATCTGCGGTTGGAATAGCTGTTGTCGCAATCACATCTGCGGCTGGACAGATAACGGTTCCACCACTCTGCCCAGCAGTTTCGTGGGTCGTACGATTGACAAGCGCATCTGCGGTATGGGCAGCACATATTGACCGGACAGCGGTAAAAGCTGCCGCCGCATCCGCAGGGCAGGGTGTCTATATCGTAGGAAATCTGGTCGTATCTTGCAAGAACCGATCTTGCGTAGTCGTTCATCAAGCCATTCGCAGAGACAAAAGCGGTCTGGTTTGGTGAGGAAGTGGTGTTTGTGTAATCGCAGGGATAAGCATTTGCGGTGTCCGCGCTGCCGTAAGCAGATTGATTGAAGGACATGGATTCCACCTCATTTTCATCATAATAGGGAGCATCATGGGAAACAAGAATGCTCGGTATTACCAATCTATGCAAAGCGCAAAACATTTGTTTCAACGGCAAAGCACAGAAAAAATCCGTGCCAGATCTGGCACGGATTAAAAAGGAGAGAAATATTTTATGAAAAAGGAGATGTCTAAAAAATATATGCAAACAAAAATGTTTGGCAGTTTGAAGCTGCATGAATCCGTTAGACGGAGATAATAGTTAGTCTGCCCCGCCCACTATGCCGGTGTTCCGACCACATAATGGGCTAACAGTTGTTCTGTTTTTAGAAAAAGAACCGACGAAGAAAAAATATATCAAAGGAGAAAAGACGTGTTTTAAAAAGAGTTTTTGTTTGTTTCATTCCTTTCGTTTGAGTGTATCTAAAGTATAACCTCAAATTATGTATGGTGTATAACACGGCTTTAAACAATAATGGGAGGTTTTGTAAATAAAATTTGAAGGTCGCACGCACAGTTTTTTGCCCCTAGGCAGGGGAAGCCATATCCCTGTTTTAGCTTCAAAAAGCTAGGAAGTTTTTTAAGGGGGATTCTCC
>CAMNVW010000200.1 GCA_946563605.1 uncultured Clostridia bacterium
GGTATCCCAGCAAAAAAACGATCGATGACACCGCTGTAAGCCACTTCGGCTGAACGCACCATTGAAACCGGTGGTTTAACCCACAGCTCACAAAGCCTGCTATAAACATCAGTCCCGACAGAAGAATCACCTGTTTTTGTTCTTCCTGCTTTTCCTTTGCCCGAAGCCGCTTGCGCAGCAGATCAGGTGTTTTGCACATCATCACAATCCCTGCCAAAAACATGGGGATAAACAGAATCCCCATCAAAAGCCACCCGTTTGAATAATTCAATCCTCCTGCCGGAAGAAACAGCAGCAGCGCTGTAACGACCACCCCAAGGAAAAATTTTGTGATTGCCTGGATAAAAAGCCCTTTGTCCATGTTGATTCCTTCTTTCTATCGCTATGAAAGCGCCGGAACGTTTCCTTGTTTTTCAAAACTATTTCATCACATTGGACAGCACAAATAAAATCCAGATATGCGCCGGATAAAAGAAATAGAAAAATCTTTTTGCAAGCGCTCCTCCCCTGCCTCTTTCGCCGTTATAGCAAAGCATCAGCGGCAGAGAACCAACCATCATCCATTGGTAGAAATAGCGGTAAATCATGGTGAAATCGCCGTATCCGGCTGCCCGTGTAAATGACGAGTACAGCTGCACTGCACAGTAAATCAGATAGCCGATACTCAACTTTTTGCGGCTGTTTTTGCAGAAATAGAGGATCAATCCCAATATGACGACATCGATTTTACCTTCGCAATACGCGGCGTTCGGCAAAAAAGCACACAGCAGCCTTGCCCAATGCTTGCCAAACTTCACGATTTGGTCGCTTAACAGCCACAAGCAAATCTGCGCGCCCAGAAAAATTCCCAGCGCAGCCTCCGGTCGCTGCAATCGGTCCTTGCGCTTGTAGTTGTCGTCAAAGCTTTCAAAAATCCAAACGCTGACGCCGATTACCACCATCGTGGAAAAGATATTGTTGTTCACCTTGACCGGCGCATCGGGATAGAGCATCGTCAAAATGAAGTTGCCGCAGCCCATCACCACTGAACCGAGCCACAGCCGCTTGATGTAATTTTTGCGGCTTCTGGTTTTTTCCAATCCCTTTGCAAGGCAGAAGAAAAACAGCGGCGCAGACAGTCTGCCTAAGTATCGGAACCACAGTGGTACTGCCTGCGGAAAGAACTCCCCTAAGTGATCCAGCAGCATCAATATCAGTGCGATCCATTTGAGCATCATACCGCTCATCGATATCCCCCCTTATACAACAAAAGGGGCAGACTTTCTACCTCACCTTGTAGAAAATCGCCCCTTTCCTGTTGTTTTTATCAGCAAACTGTCTCTAGTTTTCTTTTGGCATCTGCATCTGTTTTGTTTTGCTGGTTGCGTTGCGCAGCGCCTGACGTGTTTCATGCACATTTTTGAGAGATTCGCTCAGGCTGTCCTCCGCCTGTTTGAGCACGGAATCCGAGAAGTCATGCGATGCACGGCGAATTTCTTTTGCCGCCATCTGTGCCTGTGCAATGATATCCGCGGCTTTTTCCTGTGCCTGTTTCACGATTTCTTCCTGTGCGATGAGCATCCTTGCGCGTTCTTCGGCTTTGCGCAATGTTGTTTCTGCCTGGCGTTCCGCTGTTTTAATAATATCGTTTCGGTCTGCCACAATCATTTTTGCCTGTTTGATCTCGCCAGGCAGATTCAAACGAATATCTTCTACACATTCTTTTACCTTCTGCGCATCCACAACACAGCGTCCGCTGGAAAACGGAAGGCTCCACGCCTCTTCAAGCATATCATCAATCATATTTAAAATTTCATCAATATTCATTTTAATCTCCATTTCAAAGCGCCAGCAATCCCTCCAGCAAGACTATTCGTGACGCTTTCAGGCAAATAGTCTGTGTACTGTTTTCTATCGGCGTGTTTTTCCCAGACGTTCCATAATCTTGTCATGCACCTGCTCCGGCACGAACGGATGAATGTTTCCGCCAAAGGATGCAATCTGCTTGACGACGCTGGAACTTAAATACTGGTTTTCCACACTGGTGGTCAGGAATACTGTTTCCACCTTGTCATACAGTTCTTTGTTGATCAATGCCATCTGAAATTCATATTCAAAGTCGGTTACCGCGCGCAGTCCTTTTACAATCGCGCAGGCACCGACATCTCTGACATAATTGACCAGCAGACCATCGTAACTGTCCACTTCGATTCCCTCAAGGTCATTCACGGATGCACGAATCAGTTCCACCCGTTCCTGCGGAGAAAAGCTTGGCGTTTTCATCGCATTGATGACCACAAGAACGATCACCTTGTCAAAAAGTTCCTGCGCCCTGCGGATGATGTCCATGTGTCCTTTAGTAATCGGATCGAAACTGCCAGGAACAACCGCGATTCTTTCCCGATGTTTCATCTGTTTATTCTTCCTCCCGCTCACGATATACCGTGATTTTCGCTTTTCCGTACTGATATGTTTTTGTCAGAACAAAGTTTCCTGCAGCTTGCGGCAGCTGTTCATTGCGTTCGGTTTCGCAGATAATGATACCGTTCGGCGCCATTCTCTGCGCTACCAGCGGCAAAACAGCATCGATGATTTGTTTTTGATACGGCGGATCAAGAAAAGCAAGGTCAAACTGCTGAGAACCATTCTGCAAAAAGGATTGCGCATCCATCTGCGCTACCCTTGAGGATTCCATCAAATTGCAGTGTTTGAGATTTGCTTTAATGGTTTCGATTGCTTTGGAGGATGTGTCTATAAATACTGCATTTTTTGCGCCGCGGCTCAAAGCCTCAATACCCATCTGTCCAGAACCTGCGAAAAGATCAAGAAAAACCGAGCCTTCAACATAGTTTTGTACAATATTAAATACCGCCTGCTTTGTCATATCGGATGACGGTCTGGTATCCAAACCCTGCGGTGCTTCCAGATTTCTTCCTCTTGCAAGACCTGTGGTAACTCTCATGACATTTTCCTTTCTGCAAACGCTCCGTTTGAAAGAGCATTTCTTTTTGAATTCTCTTTTATTATGTTCATTTTCTCTGTGTTTGTCAATATTTGATTTGTTTTTTGGCCGCACTTTTTCTATGGTTTCTATTATAAAAGTTTTACTCAATTTTTTCAAAACCGGCTTGAAGCCGGAGACAGTTTCGCGCTTTGGCTTGTAAGCGCAAAATAAAAGTTTTGTCAACTTTTTCAAAAGTTGCGGGTTTTTAGGGCAGAGCCC
>CAMNVW010000201.1 GCA_946563605.1 uncultured Clostridia bacterium
CTCAGTCAGCTTCGCTGACAGCTCCCTTTACACAAGGGAGCCTTAGGATGGGTGGGTCAACTGCGCTGTGGTACGGCAGTACCCCAGCGTAAGCTGGCTGACACTTGAACGATTATTAAAACAACAAAAATAAGAACCGCCGGAAGCATTTTTTATTGGATGCAACTGGCGGTCTTTATTTTATATTTTTTTCATAAAAGTTTTTACTGTCCAAAATCATCCACCGGATAATTTTGGAGTGGGGATTTGTTCTTGAAATTAGTTTTCGAGAATCTTTTCTCTTGCAAAGGGGTTCCAAACCCTCCCCAAGGCGCCTGACGATAAAGGTATTTCGCACTCTGCGGAGTGCGACCAGAGTTTCACTCTGGATTAGGTTTTGGACAATGTCCAAAACCAGCAATTCTTTTGAAAAAAATTGAGTAAAACTTTTATTACACTTCCAAAAACTTGGAGTACAACTCGCCCTTTTTCAATCCGGTCTGTCTTGCAACATCCTTTGCCGCCTTTGAGAGCGGTTCTCCCTTATCGACCAGCGCTCTGACAAGCTCCAATGCCTGCTCAAAGCTGATCGATTGTTCTTCCTGCTGTATTCCCTCGACCACAAGAACAAATTCTCCCTTTGGCGGCTTTTGCTCATAGCGTTCAATCGCTTCGGAAAGGGTCGTGCGGACAACTTCTTCGTAAATTTTGGTCAGTTCGCGCGCAAGGGTGATTTTACGCTCCCCCATTACCTCATACATAGCCTTGAGTGTATCGCAGAGTTTGTGCGGTGCTTCGTAAAAAATGATGGTTCTCGTTTCCGGCTTTAATTGCTCCAAACGGTCGCGGCGCGCATTTTTCTGCGGATTCAAAAAGCCCTCGAACACGAATTTGGAGGTGGAAAGCCCCGACAGAGCCAGCGCGGAAATAGCGGCGCTCGGTCCCGGAATCACCTTGGTGTCAATGCCGTTTTCGGCGCACAGACGCACCAGATCCTCGCCAGGGTCGGAGATGCACGGCATACCGGCGTCTGTCACAATGGCACAGTTTTCGCCCGACTGCAAACGGGAAAGGATATCGGCGCCTTTTTCGCGCGCGTTGTGTTCATGGTAACTGATCATCGGTTTTTTGATTTCAAAGTGATTGAGCAGCTTTAAAGTGACGCGGGTATCTTCGGCGGCGATGAAATCCACCTGTTCGAGTGTCTTGAGCGCGCGCACGCTCATATCCTCAAGGTTGCCAATCGGTGTCCCGACAACATAAAGGGTTCCTGACATGATGTCCCTCATTTCTGTATGGTGATAAATTTTAGAACAATAGTTTAGATCAGACGGTAGATTTTTTGAAGTTCAGTGGAAAAATCCCCGTTGTCATCCTGAATAATCAGCGGGGGCTCCACCTTTAAAAAGCGGTTGCCACCTTTTCTGCCCTCCACCAAAAAGAGCCACGGAGCAGTGTCGCCGCGTTTTTGCACAAAGCGAACCCGTTTCGGTTCAATTTTTTGTCTGCGCATCGCCTCCATGACGTCCAGCAGACGTTCGGGACGCTGGCAGATGCACAGTCTGCCGCCGAATTGCAGCAGCTTGGCAGCGGCTTTGCACACATCGTCAATCGAGCACATGGTTTCGTGACGGGCGATGATGTCGCTGCGGCTTTCGCTTAAAATGCCGTGGTTGGCTTTTTTGTACGGCGGATTGCAGGTGACAACGTCAAAGCTGCCAAACGGAAGGGATTTTTTCAACGCATCCAAATCGGACAGATCAGCCTGCACCGGAATCATGCGCTCGGAAAGGTTTGCCTGCTCCACTGTAAATTGCAGCTGTTGGATGGCAAGCGGCTGAATATCCACCCCATAAGCCTGCTTGGGACCTTCTTCACGATTGCGGAACCACAACAGGGGAATGATGCCGCAGCCGGTGCCCAAATCGCAGGCAAGGTCTTTGCGGCGCACATTTGCAAAATCGGAGAGCAAAAAAGCGTCGGTGCCAAAGCGGTGGTCGCGTGTGACACAGATGGAGAGCGTGTATCCCATGATATGATGCTTGGGGGCAATCCATGTGAATCAACAGGAAGAGTAAAGATAAGGTGGAAATACCGACTTTTGGAACAGAGCCTGTGTCATGACTGGATATATGCCTTCATTTATGTTGGATTTCATTTTGACTGGTGGCGGATTCAACGGTTTGTCTACATTCTCAAAAGGAAGCACTAAAGTCGCCGCAAAGGTTATAGGTAAAGAAACGGCTGAAAAAATGGCTCAACAGGGGTTCAAATCCTATATTAAAGAGAATGGTGTCAGAGGGTTAGGACAGTACGCAGCAGATTGGACTATCAAAGCACTTGGGACAACCGCAGATGATTTGCTTGTACGTGCTCCGGCGATGACAAACACCATACAGGCAGGAAAAACGGTCTCTGACATCATTGACCGGAAGCTAGGTGATGTGGTTGTTGATGAAAACGGTAACTATGATTTCTCCAACGATAAGACTTGGGGAAGTGCAATATGGCAAGGTGAAGCCAATGCTATCATTGAGAATTATTCGGAAATGTTCGGTGCGCACCTTGATCCTATTTTTACAATTGGTAATATGAGTAAACTCGCTAATGTTCTAGGGGCAAAGCGATTGGGAGGTGTACTCTCAAAGGCAGATGCCGGTGCATTGAATAGCATAATGGGACAAACTCATCAGATGTTCAATAAAATGGGTGTCAGTGATTATGTTGGTGAAGTATCTGAAGAATACTACGGTCAATTGTGGCGCACAATGCTTAGTCTTGATGATGCTTATCAGCAGAATCCGGACGGCACACGTACTAACTTATTTGCAACTGGACAATTTCACGGTGATATTTGGGGTGGAATGGCACTCTCTATGGGGTTGATGGGGGCAGGAAAACATACCTTGTCTGCCGCAAATTATGCATCCATGAAGCATGGCGTGAACAAAGCAGATGCAAAAGTGAATGAATTACTTGGTAAAGAAGTATGGGAGCCGTTGAAGGCAACACTTGACCTTACTACCAATGAGAATATCGGTGAAGTTGCGGAACTCATCGCCAAAGACAAGGAATTCACCACCGAGGAAAAAGCAGCCGTACTGGAGTATATGGAATACTCTTTGAACCTGCGCGGCTTCAACCTCGGCACACTCGCACAAAAGCGTGGCGAAGAACAAGATGAGAATGTGCAGGCGAT
>CAMNVW010000202.1 GCA_946563605.1 uncultured Clostridia bacterium
GCGAACTTTACCAGTTCTGGTAACAGTAACTCCAGCAACGTTAGGAGAATGCATTGGGAAAACTCTCTCTACGCCGCAGCCGTGGGAAATACGGCGAACGGTGAAGGTGGAGTTGATTCCGCCTTTTTTGATACCGATAACGGTACCTTCAAAAATCTGGATTCTTTCTTTGTCGCCCTCTTTGATTTTAACCTGTACTTTTACAGTGTCACCAACCTCGAAAGCTGGCAGTTCGTTTTTCATGCAAGACTGGGAGATCTGCTGTAATGCGTCCATTGATCTTTTCCTCCTTAAATTTTCAGATATTCTTGCCTGACGTAACCGTCCTTGTGCAGAGGAATATCCACTTTGAATGTCGCAATCTTTTTAAACCAGACGGCGAAGCCCTCCGGCTTTCATATTGCAGATTGTGCATCAACACTCATCCTTCCAAAAGCCCCTCAAAAAGCCATCTCCGGACGGAAACTGTTGCATACTCAAATATTATATCATGGGTTTTCGGTGATTGCAAGATTTTTTTATTTTCCACCGCAATATTCACACCTTTTCCCCAGAATGCACAATCCTTTCTTCCTTATCAGCGCGCCTTTTTGGTGCTTTAACAGAATGGCTGCATCTGTTTATTATAGACCATCACTCTCTTCAGCGATTCTGTGGTGAGTTCAAACGGAGCGTTGTCGAGCAGCAGCGTCGGATTGATGTTGAGCTCAATACCGGTCGCAAACCGCATCATCGCTCTGAGCCTGCCGTTTTCCTCCTCCATTGTCTGCACCGAGAAATACGGTTTCAAATCGATTTCCTTTTCGCCTTTTTTGGTCTTTTTGATGACGTTGATCTGCTGCTGCCCATAGTAGCCTTCCAGCTTTTCTTTCAGACCCGATTCATTTCGGAAACAGATTTCATAATCTGCCCATGCGATTTCCTTTTGATCCATCTTCTGCTCCCCTGCGCTGAAAACTTGAATGTCCGGCGGCAGGCAGGCATTGACGCGCTGGGCGATGGTTTCATAATCCACATCCTGTGTCAGCTTCAGGTCAACACACTCATAAACACTTTCGCAGCCGAGCGACAGCGGCAGTGGGAAAGTCAGATACATATGCGGATTGAAACCACCGGTATACCACACCGGCAGACCGGAACGCTTGAGCGCACGGCTCATGCAGCGGTTCATGTCCAGATGGGAAATATATTTTGCACGGTCAAGCTTTGTAAAGAACAAGCGCACCTTCTTCGGCTGTTCCAAAATCAGCGCCGGATCCGGTTTTGCGCGCGGCGGCTCGATTGGCTGCACTTCGCGCTCGTAAACGACTTCTTTAGTACAGCACTCACCCTTGATGAGCTGGGATGCGCCGCAGCCTGCACATTTTTCTCTGCACTGCGGTGTGGTGACGCTTTCGCGTGCAAGTTTGTTTTCGTGGATCAGGAAGTTTTTGCTGACGCAAAAATCCAGATGATCCCACGGCATTACCTCGTCATACTCTCTGTGACGGTTTGCGTAAAACGCAGGGTCGATTCCCTGTTCGCGCATCGCGTCGTACCATCTCTGCGGATCAAAGTATTCGTACCAGCCGTCCAGCTTGCTGCCTTTTTTCCATACTGCTTCGATGACATCGCACAGTCTGCGGTCGCCTTTGGCAAGCACCGCTTCGATAAAGCTGACATCTGCATCGTGGTAGCTGACGCTGATTTTCTTGGATTTCACGCTTGCAAGCAGATGTTTCTGTTTTTCATGCAGCAGTTCCATCGTATCCTGTCCCTCAAACTGGAACGGGGTAAACGGCTTTGGTACAAAGCAAGCGCAGGAGATGGACACGTTGACGCTCTTGCCTTTTTTGCGGGTCGGCAGGCTGTAATACAAATCAACGACCTTCTGTGCAAGGTTTGCGATTCCCTCGATATCTTCCATTGTCTCGGTCGGCAGACCCATCATAAAATAGAGCTTGACCGAGGTATAACCGCCCTCAAAAGCAGTGCGGCAGGTGTTCATCAGCTCTTCTTCGGTGACATTTTTATTGATGACGTCGCGCAGACGCTGGGTTCCTGCTTCCGCCGCGAAGGTCAGCCCGCTCTTTTTGAGTCGGGACACCTTTTCCATCAGTTCCTTGGAAAAATTATCCACACGCAGGCTCGGCAGGGAGATGCTCACCTTTTCGTCAAATGTCCAGTTGAGCAGGTCGTCGAGCAGCGGTTCGATCTCCTTATAATCGCTTGTGGAAAGGGAGGTCAGCGACAATTCTTCATAGCCGCTGGAAGCGCACAGGTCATGCGCGTTTTGATTGAGGGTGTCGTAGTGCTTGTCCCTGAGTGGACGGTAGATAAAGCCTGCCTGACAAAAACGGCAGCCTCGCAAACAACCGCGCTGTACTTCCAGCATCGCCCTGTCGTGGACAATATTGATAAACGGCACAACGAATTTGTCTGGGTAATACACTTTGTCCAAATCCGCGATGATTCTCTTTTTCACCTTTGCAGGCGCCTGTTCGCAGTTTGGAACGACCGACTTGATGGTGTTGTCTTCATTGTAGGTAACGTCGTATAAACTCGGCACATACACGCCGCCGATTTTTGCCGCTTCTTTTAGATACTGCTGTTTGCTCCAGCCTTCTTTTTTTGCCTGCATATAAAGGTCAGTGATTTCGATATTGACTTCTTCGCCCTCGCCCAGAATGAACAGGTCGACAAAGTCCGCAATCGGTTCCGGGTTGCACGCGCACGGACCTCCTGCCGCAATAATCGGCGACAAAGCTGTTCTGTCCTTTGCGCGAACCGGCAGTCCTGCCAGATCCAGCATATTGAGAACCGCCGTATAGCTCATCTCATACTGCAAGGTGAATAAGATCCAGTCAAAGTCTTTGATTGGATCCAGACTTTCCAGACCGTACAGCGGAATATTTTTGGTGCGCATCAGCTGTTCCATATCCGCATCCGGTGCAAATACGCGCTCACACCACCAGTTCTCGCGCTGATTATACAAAGAATATAAAATCTTCATGCCAAGATGGGACATTCCCACCTCATATTTATCAGGAAAACAAAAGGCAAGACGGCAGTCCACCTTTTCTTTTTCCTTCATGATGCTGTTGAGCTCACCGCCGATATACTGCGCCGGTTTTTGCACTTCCAGCAAAATTCGCTCAAGCTCTTCTCTTTTCATTGATTTTC
>CAMNVW010000203.1 GCA_946563605.1 uncultured Clostridia bacterium
ACTCCAAAGTGTTCTTCAATCATTTTAACATTCTGATCTGCGTTTCCAAACAAAATCAGAACCTGTTCAATCTGTGCAATTTGCAATACCTGTTCGATGAACGATCCCTCCAGACAACTTTCTGAGAATACACAAGCTTTCGGCGTTTTTACTCAAAATAAATCGCCTCATAAATTCGTTATTTATTATATCACAGACCACAGCAATTTACAAATCTATTTTCATCTTTCCCATTTTTATGGCAGTTTTTTCGCACATTGACTATCGTTTTATTGTCCATCGTGCAAAATTTCTTCCTTTTGCGCAATATCTTCGCAGAAGATGTAATCCACATGAAAAATGATCTGACCGCCGCTTCGCTGTTTTCTGATTTTGCGGCTGACCACCTCTCGGGACGGATTTTGCCGTTCAAAAGCTTTCATCTGCTGCGTGGCAAATTCCTGCGCCTTTTGTTCGCTGATCGTCACTGTCTGCTGCTGTGCCGGTATCACTTGATGTACCGTCATATCAAACGGTAGCGTGATGCCGAAGAGCTTGATAGGGCGGGTAAACACGCGCTCATAACAGCAGTCCGGTTTTTTCTTCACCAAAAACAGCGGCAACTTGAGCGAACCGATATTCAGATAGCGGTGATTTGTCATTCCCCCCTGCGGTACTTTCAGTTCCTGTGTCAGCTCCACCTTGACCTGAAAGCTTTCGGGGTATTCCGCCATCACCTTAGCATTTGCGTGCCGCAAAATGGTGTTGCCCTTGCTGGGGCTTTTTACCACTCCGCTGACGATTAAATCTCCTTTTTTGACAGTGTCTCCTTTCTTCATCACCTTTTGACCATCGTACACCTCCATCGAAACAATTTGTCCGCCTCGTGCCGCCACAATATTGCAAGGGGTTTTATCCTCCACGATCTCGTTTTCCTCGATTTTCTCGTTGATTTCTACCTCTGCCACGCTGCCGACCAGATTCACTGCCGCCCAACTGATTTGGTCGTACTGCTGCCGCAGCTCCATCGCGATTTTTTCGACGTCAAGACTCTTTTTCCATTTTCCGCGCGTAAGTCCAAATTCCTCCAGCGTCTGCAAAATCGCATCGTCACTCACCGTTTCGTTACCATTCACTTCAATCTCCCAGACAAATTCTCCCGAAACGCAGACGCACAAGACAAACAAAAGCATCCCAAACAGCAGCCCTAACCGTTTGGAGTAACGTTTCAGCACAAACGGCAGACCGTGCCGTTCAATCACATGAACCTTTACATGGGTCTTACGCACAAACGGACGAATCCAAAAATATTTTTTCACCGTTGTTGTCGCAGTAAAGCCATCTTTGCTGTATTGGGTGTTGAAAACAGGGATTCCGTTGCGGCTGAGAAGATTTAAAAAGCGTTCGGCAAATTTGCCCTGCACCTGAAAACGCACCGTTCCTCGGATAAATCTTAAAAATCGAATCGAAAGCAAATCTCATCACCTCAATTACAATATTCTAATCCCATGATAAATCCGCGGATCACCATGCTGTCCTCGGTCATGCAGACTATCTGCAAATCCCGACCAACAAATTTTAATTGTCCCTGTTCGATATTGACGCGGATGGTGTTTTCGCTGTACTCGACAATTCCCTTGCAGCCGTCCACCATTGCTTCGTGGTTGCCGGTCAGTTCCACATGATTTTCACGGTGCATCAGTACGCCGGTCAGAGTTGCTGTTTCTTTTATCTTCTGTGTTTGTTTTGCCGCTTCTTCCCGAACAGCCTTTTTGTGGGATCGTTTTTTCATCATCAAAATAGCCTCCACTGTTTTTTATTTTCATGATATGTGAAAAAAAGCAGTTTTAGCAGTCAAGACAAGCTGATTGCGTGCATAGATATAGTTGCAGGAAGTGTCATTTGACTTGACGACAAAGAAAAGGATGGTGTATTTTTTATGAAACGAACGAGTCATCTTCTCGCCGCACTCTTTTGCGGCGTCTGTGCGATCTTTCTGATTTTAGACGGCAAACAGGTTGCGAACGGCGTTGTCTCCGGCATCCGCCTATGTCTGGAAACCGTCATTCCTGCACTATTTTGCTTTATGGTTCTGACCGGATTTTTATTGCAAAGCGGATTGTACCGCCTGCTATCGATTCCCCTTGCACCGATCTCCAAACATCTGCTCTTTCTGCCGCCCTCTTTGGGAAGCGTGGTTGTTTTAAGTCTCATCGGTGGCTTTCCCATGGGCGCAAAGTCCATTGCAGAATTGCTCGACCAAAACCGCATCGACCACGATACTGCCCAACGGATGCTTTTATATTGCTTCTGTGCAGGACCTTCCTTTATTATCACCGCCGTTGGTGCAGGAATGTTCGGCAACGCAAAGCTCGGTGTGCTGCTGTATCTCATCCAGCTGTTTCTTTCCCTGATTTTTGCGGTGATATTAGGACTCTTCGCCCGCTTCAGCCCCCGTCAAAATGTTTTAGCAGATCTATCGCCAGCGCAATGTCCAGCGCCTTTTCTGCCAATGAGTCAAGCCTTCGTTGTCAGCGTCGGACAGGCAGTTTCTTCCCTTGCGCAGATGTGCGGGTTCATCATTTTATTTCGGGCAGTTTCCGAAATCCTTTCCGGCGTTTTACAAAGCGGCGCTTTTTCCTGTGCGATTTTGGGGGCATTGGAGGTCACCAACGGCTGTATGCTTGCTTCGCAGCTTCCATTCGGCGCGGTATATGCTTCCTGTTTCCTTTCCTTTGGCGGGCTCTCGGTCATTGCTCAGGCGGCAGGAATTTTAAAGAACAGCAAACTTTCCTTTAAGCCTTTTCTTCTCGTGCGATGCCTACACGCGGTCTGTTCGGGCAGTATCACCTTTTTTTATCTCAAAGCCTTTCCGCATACAATGGAAGTTTTTTCTTCCACCGCGCATCCGATTCCTGTTTCCAATCCCAACACACCGATTCTCAGCATTTGCTTACTGATGATGAGCGGTTTGTTTATGCTGGAGCTTTCCTCTGTTTGCCGCAGATTGTAAAACCTGTGGCAAAGACAAGCGTAAGGCGAATATACAGCTGTTCCACTTTCTTTTTAACAAAAAAGCAGCAAAAGAAAAACGTAGAATCCAACTGAAGATTCTACGTTTTTTCTTGCGGTTTTATCGAACTGCATATTTTCCTTTTACGGTCAAAAC
>CAMNVW010000204.1 GCA_946563605.1 uncultured Clostridia bacterium
CAGGAGGGAACGGCTCTGGAAACAATTCACAACGAACAGCAGCAATCTTTATGGATTGCGCCGGAAAACGCATATATCTATGTGGGACAAAAAAAGCTGCGCCGAGGCTATACGACCGGAAGCTGTGCAGCGGCAGCAGCACAGGCGGCGGCGCGCGTTTTGTTTGGAGAAGCAGCTCCCAAAACCGTAACAATGACTGTCCCAAAGGGTTTGGAACTGGAACTGGAAATCAACTCCGTTCATCAGGGCGAAAATTGGGCGCAGGCAAGTGTGAAAAAAGACAGCGGCGACGACCCTGATGTGACCCACGGCATCGAAGTGTTTGCGAGAATAGAACCTTCTCAAATGCCCGGCATTACGATTGAGGGCGGCATCGGGGTTGGCAGAGTGACCAAACCTGGTTTGGAGATGCCTGTCGGACAATCGGCAATCAACAAAACGCCGCGGCAGATGATTCGGCAGCAGATCGAAGCGGTACAGCAGCAGCATCCGCAGTGGGAAAGCACCGGACTGCTTGTGACCATCAGCATTCCGCAAGGGGAAGAAATTGCAAAGCGCACCTACAACCCGCGGCTTGGAATCGAAGGCGGCATCTCCGTGCTGGGAACAAGCGGCATCGTCGAGCCGATGAGCGAACAGGCGTTGACCGATTCAATTCGGCTGGAATTAAGTATCCTGCGCAAGGCAGGACACAAGTGCGCACTGATTACCCCTGGAAACTACGGAAAAACTTTTTTGAGTGAGGGCGAATTTTCACGTCTTTCCAAGCTCGGAAATTTAAGCGAGCAGGCAGTGAAATGCTCAAATTTTGTCGGTGACACGTTGGATATGTGTGTGCAGGCAGGATTCCAGTATGCCCTGCTGGTAGGACATATCGGAAAATTCTCAAAGCTTGCGGCAGGAATTATGAACACCCATTCCCGCTATGCAGACGGCAGGCTGGAGGTGTTCTGTACGCATGCGGCTTTATGCGGTGCAGACAGAGAAACAATCGAAGAACTGATGAAAAGCGTCACGACCGATGAAGCCATCGTCTGTCTCGACAAGGTGGGACTGCGTGAGCAGGTGCTGACAAGTATGCTTCAAAAAATAAAACAGCACGTCAGCGCAAGGGCAGGGGAAACACTGAAAACCGGTGTAATCCTCTTTTCCAACACCTATGGTTATTTGGGACAGACCGAAGGCTGCGAGGAAATTTTAAATCCTTTGTTGGATGAATATTTAAAACGATAAATGATCCGAAAGGACTGGATAAAAATGACAGGAAAACTTTATGGAATCGGCGTTGGTCCGGGCGATCCGGAATTGATGACACTCAAGGCAGTGCGGCTGATTCAGGAATGTGATATCGTTGCAGTGCCGAAATCCGGCGATGGAGAAGGCGTTGCAAAACAGATCGCGCGTCAGTCGGTCAAGGATTTTGACAAGAAAACCATCGTCGAAGTCGCGATGCCAATGACGAGAGATCCGCAGGTTTTGGAGGACAGCCACCGTCAGGCAGCGGAGATGATCGAGGGCTACTTAAAAGAAGGAAAATCGGTTGCATTTTTGACTTTGGGTGATCCGGCAATTTATTCTACCTATATATATGTCCACAAAAAAGTACAGCAGAATGGATTCCCTGTGGAGATGGTTCCTGGCGTTCCATCCTTTTGCGCGGTTGCTGCAAAACTGAATGTCAGCCTTGCAGAGGGCGCGCAGCCGCTGCACATCATCCCTGCATCCTATCAGGGTGTAGAGGAAGGCTTGGAATGGAGTGGTCCAAAGGTTTTGATGAAAACCGGACGCTCGATGAAAAAGGTCAAAGAGCTGCTTTCCAGCAAAGGGATTATGGACAAAGCCAAAATGGTGCAGAAATGCGGCATGGAAGGCGAGGAAATCTATGAGTCGATGGAACAGGTGGACGAAAATTCCAGCTATTTCTCGGTGATTGTTGTCAAGGAATAAGTCGTACAAACAGGAGGAATCGGGATGGTATATTTTGTAGGGGCAGGCTCGGGTGCTGCGGATTTGATTACGGTGCGTGGTCAAAAGCTGCTGCGTGAAGCGGATGTTGTCATTTATGCAGGCTCGCTTGTCAATCCACAGCTTTTAAAGGAAACAAAACCGGACTGCCGTTTATATAACAGCGCGAAAATGACGCTGGAAGAGGTATTGGAAGTTATCGAACAGGCAGAAAAAGAGCAGGCATTGATCGTCCGTCTGCATACAGGTGACCCTTGCTTATACGGCGCGATTCGTGAGCAGATGGATCAGCTGGATGCCATGCACATCTCGTATGAATATGTTCCCGGCGTAAGCTCTTTTTGTGCGGCAGCTGCGGCGATGAAAGCAGAGTACACTCTGCCAAATGTTTCCCAAACGGTCATCATCACCCGCATGGCAGGCAGAACACCGGTGCCGGAAAAGGAAGAAATTGCAAAACTGGCTTCGCATCAGGCAACGATGGTTATTTTCCTGAGCACCGGTTTGCTGGAAGGCTTGCAGGAACGCCTGATGGAGGGCGGATACCGTGCGGATACACCGGCGGCTATCGTCTACAAAGCAAGCTGGCCGGAGGAAAAAACCTTCCGCTGCACAGTATCCACCTTGGCACAGACAGCAAAAGAAAATAACATCACCAAAACAGCGTTGATTTTGGTCGGCGACTTTTTGGGCAGCGAATATGAACGCTCGAAACTGTACGACCCGACTTTCACCACCGAATTTCGTGAGGCAACCAAATGAGAACAGTTGCGCTGCTAAGCTTTACCGCAAATGGCGCGAAGGTTGGAGAACGCTTAAAGCAGGCGTTAGACGACACATTTTGTTTTCATGGCTTTGTCAGCTCCAAATTTGTGGGGGAAACCGCTCTGCAAAAAAATACGGGCAGCCTTTCGGAATGGACAGCGCAGTGGTTTGCAAAAGCAGACTGCTTGGTGTTTGTCGGCGCGTGCGGAATTGCGGTGCGCGCAATCGCACCCTTTGTCAAGGACAAATTTGCCGATCCAGCAGTGCTGGTGATTGACGAACAGGCAAGGTTTTGTATTTCGCTGATGTCGGGGCATATGGGCGGCGCGAACGAATTAACGGCATTGTTTGCAGATATTTTAGGTGCGCAGCCTGTCATTACCAC
>CAMNVW010000205.1 GCA_946563605.1 uncultured Clostridia bacterium
ACCCCCAAAAAAACCTTCCAGCCTTCTGCCTCCCACCACAACGGGTGGGGGGCGAGTACCCCCACATCTAACGGGGGGTGGGGGGCACCCCCCCCCACAAAAAACTTCCCGGCTTCTTGAAGCTAGAACAGAAGTTCGGGGGTAAGGGGGAGAATCCCTTTAAAAGACTAAATTCCCATGGAAATGCCCAGTGCTTTCGCCGCGCGGATCTCCTCGCAGTCAGGAGAAACTATCTTGAGCTTGCCGGCAATCTCTTCCAACGGCACAGGCACAACCTGATTGTTGCGGAGCGCCACCATATAGCCGTATTCTTTGTTGGCAATCATCTCTGTGACGGCGGTTCCAAAGCGCGTGGTCAGCATACGGTCGTAGGCACACGGTGAGCCGCCTCTCTGGAAATGTCCCGGGATCGTGACGCGAATTTCCTGTCCGGTTCGTTCAGCAATCTCATTTGCAAGCCGATAGGAAATGGACGGTTCCTGCATGACGGCGCGTGCAGCCCGAAACTCTTTTTTCGACATCTTTGCTTCCTCTTTGGAAAGCGCACCCTCTGCGACCGCAAGGATGGACAACGCTTTGCCGTTTTTCTTTCGTTCCTGCAATACTTTGCAAATCTTGTCAACATCATAGGGAATTTCTGGAATCAAAATAACGTCTGCACCGCCGGAGATACCTGCATACAGCGTCAGCCAGCCAACTTTATGCCCCATAACCTCTACGATAAAAACGCGGCCGTGAGAGGACGCGGTCGAATGGATGCTGTCGATTACGTTGGTGGCAATGTCTACAGCGCTCTGGAAGCCAAAGGTCATGTCTGTACCCCACAGGTCATTGTCGATGGTTTTGGGCAGGGTGATGACATTGATGCCGTTTTGCGAAAGCAGGTGCGCCGTTTTATGCGTACCGTTGCCGCCTAAGATGACCAAACAATCCAGCTTATATTTTTTACAATTTTCCAACATTTTATCCAGTCTTGTTTTGCCCTTAAATTCCTCCAAAGGGGTACACATTGTTTTGAACGGCTGACGGGAAGTGCCCAGAATGGTACCGCCCAAGGTCAGGATACCTGAAAAATCGTTCCATCCCATCTTTTCAATGTTGCCGTAGATAAGACCGCGATAGCCGTCGCGGATGCCGTAGATTTCAACATTTTCTCCGAAACGGAAAAACAATGATTTTACCACAGCGCGAAGAGCTGAGTTTAAACCCTGGCAATCACCGCCGCTTGTTAAAATACCAATTTTCATGACAATACCTCCCCCAGCTTGAAGCTGGACACATTTCGCAGGCTGCGCCTGCATCCTTGTTCTCTGTTTTCGCTTCATAAAGCTAGAAAACTTTTGTGGGGGTCTCAACCCCCAGTTTAGGGGTGTGGGTCGCTCTCCCACCAACATCTTTATTCAAGTATAAAGCTCGAAAGGAAAAAACGCAACCAAAAATGGTAAATTTTTACTGCTGGATTTGCGGCAGGATAACACCGCTGTCAATTTTTTACAGGAATAAAAACAGCAAAATATCCCAGACTACTGTCAGATAAACAGTTAGGAAGTGGATATGTGTACTGCAATAAAGTTGAAATTTGCGGTGTGAATACAGCAAAACTGCCGGTCATGAAGGAAGAGCAAAAGGTTGAACTGCTGCGGCGCAGCAAGGCAGGCGACAAACAGGCAAGAGAACAGTTGATTTCCGGCAATCTGCGGCTGGTGCTGAGCGTTGTGCAAAAATTCGCGAACCGCGGCGAAAATCTGGACGATTTGTTTCAGGTGGGCTGTATCGGGCTGATGAAAGCAATCGACAACTTCAATCCCGAACTGGACGTTCGTTTTTCAACCTATGGCGTGCCGATGATTGTGGGGGAAATCAGGCGGTTTTTGCGGGATAACAACGCCATTCGCGTCAGCCGTTCGATGCGCGACATGGCTTATCGGGCGATGCAGGCGAAGGAAAGCTTTATCCACGAATTTGGCAGGGACCCTACTGCGGAGGAGATTGCCAAACGCTTAGATTGCAAAAAAGAAGAGGTCGTTCTGGCGCTCGAATCGGTCGTAGACCCCGTTTCACTGTACGAACCGGTCTACTCCGACGGCGGCGATACTATTTTTGTCATGGATCAGCTCGGTGACAACAGCGGCGAGCAGGATTGGCTGGAGGAAATCAGTCTGCGCGACGCGATAAGAAATCTTGGCGAGCGCGAAAAAAAAATCCTAACGCTGCGGTTCTTGTCAGGACGCACCCAGACCGAGGTCGCCAAGGAAATCGGCATTTCGCAGGCGCAGGTATCGCGTTTGGAGAAAAATGCGCTTGACCACATCAAAGCACAAATCTGAGTTTGGCAAAGCCAAACTCAGATTTGTGCAACTTTCTCCAGAAGATTGACAGGCTTTCTCCGTATCTATCAAGATTGTGGACTGCATAAGTTCACAAAAAAACTTTTCATTTTATGTGATTTTCCGCTTGTTTTTTTCTTCTGTGTGAGATATGATAAAAATAGAGGATTTCTCTTTTCTATCATAAACACATCACCTTGAAAAGGAGGGCGGACGATGGATATTGTTCTTGAAAGAATTCTCGACTGTATGGGCAACAAATATGGTTCCGGCAAGGAACTTGCCGATTATCTGGAAATTTCCGGAAATGTCATCACCAACTGGAAAAATGGTTCCAACCGCTCCTATATACGGCATCTGCGCAAAATCGCTGAATTTTACAATGTGTCGGAGGATTATCTGCTTGGAAAAACGGATAAAAAGCAGCGTCCCCCAAGGATCGACGATTTGGAGGACATTTTATCCGACCCCGATATTATTATGTTGGCGCGCCATTCCAAGAAAATTCCTGAGGCGGACCGCAAACGCATTCTGAACAATTTCCGCGAAACCATCGACATTTATTTGCAAGCCATCGGCGTAAATGACCCCGATGATTCTGAGCCCACCCAGAAATAATCTATATCGCGGCAGAAATATTCTGCCGCGATTTTCTTTTTTGCAAACGCTTTGACCTTCGGGAAGGTCGTAAGCTTTTTGTGGGGGAGTGTCCCCCACACCCCCTTTGAATGTGGGCTGATTGCGCCCACACCCCAACATACTTTTGTTTAACGACAAAAGTA
>CAMNVW010000206.1 GCA_946563605.1 uncultured Clostridia bacterium
AGTACCGATCTCATCCAGACGGTTGTCTAAATGATGAAGAACCAGACTTAACGAAAGGTTCGAATCTGCCGTTTTCATCATGGAAAACAGCTTATCGTTTACCTCGGTGGAAAAATTTTCCTCACGGGAAATGCTCGAGCTGCTTAACTGAGCGATATTGGCCGTGTTGTTGAAAGCAGTTTTGCTCAATCCCAACAGCGTTTCACCGACTTGCACCTGACGGGTCACGTTATTGTACGGAAATTCCGCCGTAATATCGTCGCCGGTCACATCGTCGTAGACGCGCACCGACTCATTTTCGCGGTCAAAGCATCGCTCAATGCGCACAGTACGGTCATTGAATTGACACACCATCACGCCGCGGTAGCTGCCGCCGTCCCACGGCCGGTATTTTTCCTGATGGGCGGTATAGCTGCGACGTTTGGCTCCTGGCTGATAAAATCCATAAAACATTCCGGTCAAAAACGCCTGAATCGTACTTTTCCCGGCTTCGTTGCCGCCCTCGATAAGATTGAGCCCCGATTCCAACAGAATTTCCTTTTCCCGAAATTTTCCAAAACCAACAAGTTCCAGTTTTACAATCTCCAATTTCTGCATCCTATCCCTCCCTCGCCTCGTTTTAAGAATTTTCTCTTTGCGCAAGAAGCGCTTCCAAACCGTATTGGAGCGCTTTTTCCTCTATGACAGAAAGGTCGTGATTTTGAAAACTGCTGATAAAATCCCCGATGAGATTGCCCTGATTTTCCCGATACAAAGCATCCAGATCGTATGCAGGTCGTGTTTCATCCTCAATGGTGCAAAAATATTCCTTGTCGCGCAGTTCTTCCTCTATCTTTTCGATGTTCCAGCCAGCAGCCATTGGATGTACTCCTGCAAGCGTCACGGTGTAGATGTGCTGCGGATTTTCACAGATGATTTCTGCGGCAATACGCTCGGAGATGGTAAGCTCGGAATCTGTTTCCTGCGTTTGAATCGTCAGTTTGCGATACTCCCTCGAGGAAAATGGAACGAACTGACAGCGGCAGCGTTCCCCTTCCACATCCACCATCATAAAGCCGTGCTCACCGTTTTCACCGAAATCGAGCGGTTCCAGCGAACCAGAATAATAGACGTTTGGTGCAACGCGCTGCATTTTGTGGATGTGTCCAAGCGCAACATAGCCAAAGCCTGCGTCCACAAGCTGGTGAGCATCCACCGGAAGATACCGGCTTTCGGCGGATGTGTCCGCGTGCAGCATCAAAATTTGATAATATCCCTGCTGTGTGGAAGGTTTTGGAACGGTGAAGGGTTCCGGCATTTCCTTTTGATTCCAGCTGTGATAGGTGATGATGGTGCGATATGCTGACATCGATACCCTGCCGCTGCCAGCAGGCGCCAGATAAAATCTCTTGCTCCACTGAATTTTTTGGTAAGCGCAATTTTGCATTTGCGGGTCATGGTTGCCGGAGATTGCAACAATCACAGCTCGGTTGAGTTTTTCAATCATCGCGTTGATGTTGCGCAGTTCTTCCACGCGCAGTTCTTCGCTGTTGAGAAAATCTCCGCAGCATAAAATAAAATCCACCTGATTTTCATTGGCAAAATCAATCAGACGGGCGAAAGTATCTAATAATTCCTGACGCCGACGGCGGGCAAATTGCGGACCGTAGCGAGAAGCAGAAAAATTTTTTCCAAGATGCAGGTCGCTGATATGCAAAAACCTCATGGCGTCCCTCCTTGCAAAACAAACAAAATAAAAGAGTTTATTTATAGAAAAGTATATCATAATTTCCGTTTTTTTACAAGACGAGAAAAACAGAAACCAAAATGGCTTCTGTTTTTCGTTATAGGTTATAGATGGATATTTGAAGATTCCATGTTACAGCTGCTTTTTATCATTATAAGAGGGCTATTCAAACACTAAGTCTTTTTCACAAATTCGTGACGGCACTTCGGACAGGTGATCTGCACTTTTCCACGGCCTTTGGGGACGCGGATCTTTTGCTTACAGGAAGGACAGCGGAAGTGTCGGTGCGTTTTGAGATCCCTCATGCCGGAAATTTTGGAGGAACACCAACGACGCATCGGGGCGGTCAGGTGCATAAATTTTTGATTTTCCGCATAACGGCGGCTGATATTTTTAGAGAAAATGCGCCAGATGCACCAAATCGACAGTGCAGCTGCCAGTAGATACAAAACATTCCAATGGGTGAACGCATAAACGAGCTGCATGATAAAAACGAGAATCAGCATCGCAAAGCACAGTTGATCGGTACCATAGCGTCCGTACATGATTTTTGCAAACCAGTTCATCAAGGCAAATTCCTCCTAAAAGCATCAAAAATAAAGGATAAAAACAACTGTTAGAACAATATAACAGGAAGCTTACCTATATATTTTATTATCATAGCACGAACTCTTGAATGAATTATGACTAATTCATAAATTTTGACGCCAATCAACAAAAAACATTTTATATTTTTGCGCTGTTCTGTTGTATTGCCCTTGCATATAACAAGTGATATAATAGAGATTGTTTTTTGAGACAGGGCTGACTCAATTTTTTTAAAGAAAGGAAAAAGAAATATGCAAAAAAATATGAAGATGTTTTTATTTGTTGTTTTGGGAAACGCTGCCCTTGCCTTGGGTTCTGCGGCATTCGTTGTTCCAAACGGTTTGATTTCCGGCGGCGTCACCGGTATCGGCTTAATTCTTCGAGCCTTATTTGGCTTGTCGGTCGACACAGGCATTTTGCTCGCCAATGTGGTGCTGTTCATCATTGGTGCGATCGTCATGGGAAAAGCTTTTGCACTTGCAACCATTGCGAGCACCTTCTTATATCCGGCATTCTTTGCGCTGTTTGAAAAGATCCCGTTTATCACTTCCCTGACAGATGACAAGCTGATGGCTGCAATCTATGCAGGTATTTTAGTCGGCGTTGGCGTCGGCATGGTTATTCGTGTGGGTGGTTCCACCGGCGGTATGGATATTCCGCCAATTATCATCAACAAATGGTTCGGTTTTTCCATTCCAGTGATGATGTATGTCTGCGACACCCTTCTGCTGCTGGTACAGGCGTTCTATTCTACCAGCGAACAGGTGCTGTACGGTATTCTGGTTGTTTTGCT
>CAMNVW010000207.1 GCA_946563605.1 uncultured Clostridia bacterium
GTTCTGCAATATACTGTACGCCTGTACGATGTGCTCTTTCGATGTTGTCGCCGATTGGGATGAACGCATCGGATGCAAGGTATACGCCGGTGAGAGTATCCAGCCATTCACGTTTTTCTTCTCTGGTCAGCGGTTCTGGTTTGGTGGTGAAGAAGTTTTCCCAGATACCATCTGCCAGAACATCCATGTAATCGTCAGAGATGTAGACGTCGATGGTGTTATCGCGGTCTGCTCTGCGGATGTCCTCTTTGAATGGCAGGTTCATTACTTTTTCATGCTGACGCAGATACCATACATCCGCCTTGTTTCCCGCCAGTCTTGTGCAGTGGATTCTGGACTGCTGACCTGCGCCGATACCGATTGCCTGTCCGTCTTTTACATAGCACACAGAGTTGGACTGGGTGTATTTCAAAGTAATCAAGGAAATCAGCAAATCAATTTTTGCGTTTTCCGGCAGTTCTTTATTCTTAGAGACAATGTTATTGAACAGCTCGGTGTCGATCTTCATATTGTTTCTGCCCTGCTCAAAAGTAACGCCGAATACATCCTTATGCTCGATTTCTGCCGGAACATAGTTCGGATCAATTTCGATGACATTGTAAGTACCTTTGCGTTTATCCTTGAGGATCGCCAGCGCTTCGTCGGTATAACCTGGAGCGATAACGCCATCGGAAACCTCGCGTTTGAGGATCTTTGCAGTACATTCGTCACATACATCGGACAGTGCAACAAAATCGCCGTAGGAGGACATTCTGTCAGCGCCTCTTGCTCTTGCGTAAGCGCTTGCGATTGGGGAAAGTTCACCCATATCATCTACAAAGTAGATTTTTCTCATGGTGTCATTCAGCGGCAGACCTACTGCTGCGCCGGCTGGAGAAACGTGTTTAAAGGAAGCTGCGGATGGCAGACCTGTTGCAGCTTTCAGCTCTTTTACCAGCTGCCAGCTGTTGAAGGCATCCATGAAGTTGATGTAACCTGGTCTGCCGTTCAAAACCTTGATTGGCAGATCGCTGCCGTCTTTCATAAAGATTCTGGATGGCTTCTGATTCGGATTGCAGCCATATTTCAGTGCAAGTTCGTTTGCCATGAAAATCATTCCTTTCTATACCAAAACTGATTATTTATTCTTATTTACAATTCTGGTTTCCGTTGCGCCGGTTTCAACATCGATGAAACGGGTGAACAGAGAAACCTTGTTGTCAGCGTTCAGGTTTTCCCAGATGTCGTTGGTAAATTCGTCGATATTGCCCTTGATTACAACTGGGGTCGGTTCTCCCTCATAGGATGGGATCGGATTGCCATCACATTTATAGGTGTGGATGAAATGACCTTCGCCAGCCTTTGGATTGCTGTACTCAAAGAAATATCTGTGCGCGCTGGAATCGTCGCCGTTGTTGCTCTTGAGGATGGACAGCTTGTAATCAAAACCTTCTACCACGCCGGAAATACGAGGGGTAAAGTTTGGTGCGTCCGGCTCAAAGGTTCTGGTGCGCAGCGCATCCTCAAAGGTTTTGCCGTCTTTGAGAAAATCATAGATGGTATCGGTCTGGTCGCCGTTGGTAACAACGGTAACTTTATCGAGAACTCTGACCGGTGCGTAAATAATCAGAGATGGGTCTGCAAGCTTTGCCGGATCAAACGCCTCGGTGCGGATACCGTTGTCCTGTTCTACAAACACACGGTTGCGGCTGTTTTCGCTTCTGCCCATAATAAAATAAGCAATAACTGCTTTTTTGCCGTCCTCGCTTCTGCCCAGAACGATTCCGCGTCCCGGATAGGAATTTGAGCGCAGATCTTCTGCAAGGTTAATACAATTCATAGTGTGAACTCCTCCTCAAATTATTCCTGATTTTCTTTCTCTTTTTCAATTTGCTCGCAAAGCATGGTCGCTGCCTTTGGAAGCAGTTCCCATTCCGCCTGTTCCATAACTCTTCTCTGCAAAGTTTCCGGTGTGTCGTCCGGCTCGATGTAAACGGCTTTTTGTAAAATAATGCTGCCGCCGTCGGTCACTTCGTTTACAAAGTGAACCGTTGCTCCGGTCACCTTGACGCCGTATTCCAACGCAGCTTCATGCACCTTTAATCCATAGAAGCCGTTTCCACAGAAGGAAGGGATCAGCGACGGATGTACATTGATGATGCGGTTTGGATAAGCCTCGATGACCTCTTTGCCAAGAATACTCAAAAAGCCCGCCAGTACAACCAGCTGGATTCCCCTGCTTTGCAGCTCATGGAGGATCTGTTTGTCAAAAGCCTGTGCGCTGCCGCACTCTTTTTTGTTGACAACCACCGTTTCAATACCGGCTTTCTTCGCCCGTTCCAGAGCATATACACCGGCACGGGAGCTGAGCACCAGACTGATCTTTCCGCCTCCAAGTCCCTCGGTCTGCTCGCGGTCGATCAATGCCTGAAGGTTTGTGCCGCCTCCCGACACCAATACTGCTATCTTGACCATTTCTACCGCTCCTTTTCCTTGGTAAAATAAAAGCAGACGCAGCACTTTATCCGGCACCACAGCGCATCAAGTCTGACGCCGCGGCGCAGACCACAGGTGCGTCTGCTTCTTTTCGACATATCAAATCAGACTTACATCTGACAAAATTGTCCTGTTAAAGAATCTCAATCGTCTTTTCTCCAGCCTGAACTTCGCCGATGATGTAAGCGTCTTCACCCTCTGCATGGAGCACTTCCAGCGCTTTGTCTGCTTCTTCACGAGAAACGATTGCAATCATGCCGACACCCATGTTGAAGGTGTTGAACATATCATGCTCGGAAATTTCACCGACTTTCTGGATCTCCTCGAAGATTGGCAGAACTCTTACCTTGCTGCGATCCACAACTGCTTTTGTTCTGCTGTTGAGCGCACGAGGAATGTTCTCATAGAAACCGCCGCCGGTTACATGGACAATGGATTTTACATTTACCTCGTCAATGAGCTTCAGCATCGGTTTTACATACAGCTTGGTTGGAGTCAGCAGAGTCTGACCCAGAGTGGAACCGTTAAACTCTCTAAAGACGTTTCTTGGTGTATTGTCCAGATCAAAGACTTTTCTGACCAGAGAAAATCCGTTGGAATGTACACCGGAAGAAGGCAGTGC
>CAMNVW010000208.1 GCA_946563605.1 uncultured Clostridia bacterium
ATCAATTGGCTAAGCGTTCCGTCCCATTGAGAAAGGAACTTTGTTCCTTTCTCCCCCAACTTCACTGTTGTACAGTAATTGGTCAGGTGTTCTGCAAATTATTTTTTATAAGCAACAAACGGACAGAATGTTTTATTCTGTCCGTTTGCTGTTTTGTGCGCGGTAGCGGTTGTTGACAACATCCCAGTTGATGAGATGAAACCAGTCGTCGATGTAATCCGTGCGCATATTGTAGTGTTTCAGATAATAGGTGTGTTCCCAAACATCCAAATTGAGCAGTGGAGTTTGTAGGCAGAGGTCTGGGACATTCTGGTTTGCCGTCGTGATGATTTTTAGCATCCCACATTCGCAGACCAGCCAAACGTAGCCGGAGCCAAAGACGGACAGCGCACTTTCTTTCCAAAGGGAACAAAACCGGTCGAAGCCGCAAAACTGTTTTTCAATAGCAGGCAGAATTTTGTTGTCGGTGGAAATGGCGGGCTGAAAGTCTTTTGGACAGGGAGTCAGGCTGTCGAAAAAGAAGCGGTGGTTATAAACGCCGCCGGCATTGTTGCGCAGGGAAACCGGAAGATGATTCCAATTTGCAAGTAAAGTTTGCAGGCTGCAGCTTTGCAGTGCGGGCTGTGATTTCAGCAGTTTATTTAACCCGTCAATGTAGGTTTGCAGGTGCTTGTCGTGGTGCAGCCGCATGGTTTTTTCATCGATGTAAGGCTCCAGAGCATTGTACGCATACGGCAGGGGCGTATTGACGAAGGGATAGCAGTTGTTCATAAGCGACCTCCTGAAAGCTGTTTTCCCTATCCTATGCAAAGAGACGGCATTGCACCACAAAGGAAGGGAGTGTGCTGCAAGCGCAAACAGGAGAATTTACAAAAGACAGTATAAATTTGGTACCGTTGTACTTGTTTTGACGGTAGGAAATGTTATAATAATAAAGATATACAGATTTTCACAGGAAAGGACATTTGAAAATGAACGATTCCATCACGATAAAACAGGTAGTGGAACTGCTCAAAAAAGACGGCACGCTGACAGAATATTCCTGTCCTGCCGAGCTGCTTGAGCAGCCATTCACCTATCTTTCTTATAGTTCCTCCGATGTGCAGCCAAACACCTTTTTTATCTGCAAGGGAGCTGCCTTTAAGGAACAGTATCTTCTGGACGCTGCGCAAAAGGGCGCCGGCGCTTACCTTGCCGAAAAATGCTATACCAAAGACCTGCCATATATTTTGGTAAACGATATCCGCAAGGCAATGAGCCTGGTTGCCATCGCTTTTTATGGGGAAGCATATAAAGCCTTTCGCCTTGTGGGTCTGACCGGTACAAAGGGTAAAACGACGACGACCTACTTTATGAAAAATATTCTGGACACTTTCTGCAAAAAGAATCCGCAGCTGTGCGGCGCGCCAAAGAGTGCGGTGCTGTCCACAGTCGAGGTGGATACCGGAATCGAACACCACGAAGCGCACCTGACAACACCGGAGTCACCGGATCTGCAGCGGTATTTTGCGCAGACAAGGGACAGCAACATCGCCTTTTTGACGATGGAGGTTTCTTCGCAGGCGTATAAGCTCAACCGTGTATACGGCGTTGAGTACGATGTGGGAATGTTTTTGAATATCGGTGAGGACCACATCGGTCCGCTGGAACACACCGATTTTGAGGATTATTTTTCCTGCAAGCTTCAGCTGATGGAGCATTGCAAAACAGCGGTGATCAATCGGGAGATGGATTATGCCACGCGCGTGCTGGAACACGCGCGTGCGCACGCAAAACGGGTCATCACCTTCGGCGGACTTTCTGGTGCGGATTTAGACGATGAGGATTGCTGGGTACTGCGCGATATCCAAAAAGAGAACGTGGGTTTTACCTTTACCACAAGTCATGGGATGCAGCATCAGACATGGCGCATCCATATGGCGGGCAGATTCAATGTGGAAAACGCCTTGGCGGCAATTATTTCTGCTCAAGCGCTCGGCGTGGATGATGATTCCATTCGTGAGGGACTGCTCAAAAATGAGGTGCAGGGCAGAATGAATCTGTTCGAGAAGGACGGACTGACGGTTCTGGTCGATTATGCGCACAATTATCTCAGCTTTAAAAAGCTGTATGAATCACTCAAGGCGGATTATCCAGGCAGAAGAATTGTTGTTGTTGTCGGATGTCCCGGAGGAAAGGCATACCTACGCCGCCGTGACATTGGCACATTGTCGGGACAAAACGCGGATTATGTTTATCTGACAGCGGAAGACCCGCAGTTTGAGGATGTTCGGGAAATCTGCGAGGAGATTGCCTCTTTCTTAAAACCGTACGGAACACCGTATGAAATCATCGAGGATAGAGCACAGGCAGTGGAAAAGGCGATCCGCAATGCACAACCAAATGATGTCATTGTTTTAGCAGCAAAGGGCGAAGAGGTATATCAGAAGGTCAAGGGAGAATATGTATACTATGAATCCGACCTTGCGATCGCAAAACGGTTGCTCTCGGTGTAATAGAACAGGGGTGAAAAGAAGATGCCGATTTTAAATCACAGCGACCTGAAAAAGGTCGAGGAATATCAAAATTTTGTCCGCACCTCTTTGTATGCGAATGCGACGCAGGATCTTGCGTGGAATAAGGTGAAAGAGGGATGGATCGGGGAACAGGTCTATCTGGAGGAAAACGGAAAAATAATCGCGGCAATGTCGCTGATCATCCGCAAGGTTTTTGGAAGTTTTTCTTTGATGTATGCGCCGCGCGCACCAATTTGTGATTTCAGCGACACGAAGCTGGTGCAGCGTCTGCTGGATGAAGCAGAACCGCTGGCAAAAAAGCATAACGCGATTTTGCTCCGGTTCGACCCAGAGCTGCCAAGACTTCCTCAACTGGAGGAAACGTATCGCCAGTTGGGACTGCGTGTGCGCAACGACGACTGCGACAAATATGATTTGATCCAGCCGCGGTACAACATGATCCTCAAATTGGATGAACCTACCTTTGAAGAACTGATG
>CAMNVW010000209.1 GCA_946563605.1 uncultured Clostridia bacterium
TTGTTTTTTTGCCGTCGATTACAACGCCTGCCGACAGCTGTACAACCTGTGTATCGTTGATGTCAGGACGCACGGTAACACGGTAAGTCTTGGAGACATGATGGCTTGGGTGCATGATGAGGTTTGCAAAATTGCCGTCGTTGGTAAACAACAGCATACCTTCACTGTCTTTGTCCAGCCTTCCAATCGGATATACCCTTTCCGGCACATCTTCAACCAGCTCCGCTACACATTTTCTGCCCAGCTCATCGCTCATTGTGGTGACATAACCGCGTGGCTTGTGGAGCATAATGTAATATTTCTGACTGCTCTTTTGGAAATAGACCCTCTCACCGTCGATTGTCACGATATCGCGGTTCGGATTGATTTTCTGACCCAATACCGCCGGACGTCCGTTGACCTTGATTTTTCCCTGTTCAATCCACTCCTCGGCTTTTCTTCGGGAGACAATACCCTGCTCCGAGAGGACTTTTTGAATTCTTGTTTCCATGTTAATCTCCATTCCAGAGCGTTTGCAATGAGACGGGACTATCTGCGACGCTCCAACGCAAATAGCTGTGTATCAGTTTTCACACCGTATTGTTTGAATCCATGCAAAAACAAAATCTTGCTTTTATTAAAATACGTTTGTCTTGAAAAATAAACGTATACTTTTCATTATTATTGTAAGGCAAAGCCTCTAAGCTGTCAATCTTCTTTTTTATATAGAAGGTAAAAGGACAATCTCTATAATCAAAAGGTTCTCTCTTGAAAGGGCATCGTAAATATGTTAAAATAACTGCATATCCAGTAGGTATATTTCTGTACAAATCGTAAAACTGCAAGCTTGCATACAAGCTTTTTTAGCAAAAAAATTTGCACATCCCTTATTCAAACCGGATGGTTTTTATGCGAAAGGAGACTGTTCCCTTGAAAATACAGGAATCCGGAGAAAATTATCTCGAAACTATCCTTATCCTCGAACGTAAAAACGGCATTGTGCGCTCTGTTGATATTGCGAATGAATTAGCGTTTTCCAAACCAAGCGTCAGCCGCGCGATGAGCATTTTAAAATCCGGCGGTATGATTACAATGGATAAAAACAATCAGATCATACTGACCGAGGAAGGCCGCCGGAAAGCGGAAGCTGTTTATGAGCGCCACTGTCTGCTGAGTCGTTTTTTAGAAAATATTCTGGGTGTCAGCGCACAAACTGCCGATGCCGATGCCTGCCGTATCGAACATATCATCAGCGAGGAAACCTTTGAAAAAATCAAGGACTTCGTAAATCGCTGTGCAGCTGACTCTGACGGGAGATAGACATGAGCGAAGCAACACATTCTTTTAAGCGGCTTGAACAAATCGTCGAGCCGCTTTTATTATGGTATCAAGTCAATAAACGCACCCTGCCGTGGAGAGAAAATCCATCGCCTTATCATGTGTGGGTGTCCGAAATCATGCTCCAGCAGACAAGGGTGGAAGCAGTCAAACCCTATTTTGAGCGATTTGTTCGCGAACTGCCCGATGTCCGTGCGCTCGCACAATGTCCTGAACAACGCCTGCTCAAACTGTGGGAGGGATTGGGATATTACAGCCGCGTCCGAAATCTGCAAAAGTGTGCACAGCAGCTCATGCTGCAATATGGCGGACAGCTTCCCGCCGATTATGAGCTGCTCAAAAAACTCCCGGGGATTGGCGATTA
Organism: uncultured Clostridia bacterium; assembly: GCA_946563605.1. GTDB lineage: Bacteria > Bacillota > Clostridia > Oscillospirales > Ruminococcaceae > Negativibacillus. Next base: position 1,682 of record CAMNVW010000209.1, read on the forward strand.
TACCGCAGGTGCGATTGCATCCATCGCGTTTGATCTGCCGGTTCCTGCGGTAGACGGCAACGTTTTGCGCGTACTCACAAGACTGCTTGCCTGTGCGGATGATATTACTCAAAGCAAAACCAAGGAAAAATTCCGCACCCTTCTGCTGGAAATAGAACCGCATACGTATGCAGGCGATTTCAACCAGGCATTGATGGAGCTCGGCGCAACTGTTTGTCTGCCGAATGCTGCGCCGCAGTGTCTGCTATGTCCGATTCAGAGCCTTTGTCTTGCACATGAGCAAAACCGCGAAATCAACTATCCCGTGAAAACACCGAAAAAGGCGCGCCGAATCGAACACCGCACCCTGTTTTTATTTTCATGTGAGATTGACGGCAAACAGTATACGTTGCTGCACCGCCGTCCCAAAACAGGTGTCCTCAAAAATATGTGGGAATTTCCTGCGCAAGAAACGTGCTGTACACCTGACGAAGCTTTCAGCGAAGCCTGCAAACTTTCCGAACAGCTGGGATTGTTCGCCATTCAGGTAACACCTGCGGCACCTGCCAAGCATATTTTCACCCATATCGAGTGGCACATGACCGCATGGAAGGTTTCTGCGGTCGGCAGCGATATTGATGCGCTTTCGCAAAATCTGCCCAATGATTTCCTGCTGGTAGAATCGCAGGAGCTCGCGCCCGACAACCCGACTTCCACGGTTGCTCTTCCCTCTGCATTTAAAGCATATCGTCAGCTTTTTTAGCGGTGTGGAGTCGCAAAACTTTTGTAATAAAAATAAAAGTTTTACTCAATTTTTTTCAAAAAATTGCGAGGTACAGGAGCAGAGCTCCTGTTCGCTCGTCGCAACGAGCGAAATACCCCTAATAATAAAAAATAAAAATCGTTCGGGGCAGGCAGCAGTTTCGATGCTGACGCACGTTAGTGCGATTGAACGCAGTTCAATAATGTTTTATACATAAAATAAAAAACAATAGAGGCAGTATCCTACATTTGATGTACTCGCACGTTAGTGCGCTGGCGTAAGCCAGATGAAACTGCTTTGTGTTTTTATATATCGTTGATTTTTTATAGCCACTTTTATTGATATATTTTTTTAGGTTTCACTTTGTGAAACGGTACTGCCGTACCCAGCACTGATTTTACACAGTGCCCCGAACGATTTTTATTTTTATAGTATATGTTGGGACGTTGTCCCAAACCCTACCAAAGGCGCTGCCTTTGGAATCTGTGAGCTTTTTGAAAAAAGCTCAACCAAAAACTTTTATTTCGTCCTAACGAGCGAAGCCGGAGGCTAAGCGACCTGCGCGAG
>CAMNVW010000210.1 GCA_946563605.1 uncultured Clostridia bacterium
GTTTGCTGAAACCGAAACAGAAGCTCGGGGGTGTGGGGGGACACCCCCACAAAAACTTTTCAACAAAAAACTGCCGCCACAGCTTATGTGACGGCAGTTTTTTGTTGAGGAGCTTTGATTCGGCTTATCGTTCCCCTTTGCAGTATGGATTTTGTTGTTGTTTACTTGTGTGCCGCCCGCTCGGACGTCGGGTTGCGGCTTTAAGCAGATTATATCACAGCGATGTTTCAATAACAAATACCTATTTTTCATGGGAAGCTATGCTTCATAAGTATAATCGGTACTTTAGATATCTTGGAAAAAAGGACGGTATCGTCATGCTGCTGGGAATGTTCTATCATAATCTTGTATTTGATTTGTTGGTATGCTATAATGAAGGCACGATAAAAAAGGATTCTGAAGCGAATTTTTCGGCAGAATCGTGAAAGAAGTGAGAACAACGGGAACACGCAAACTGCTCTGCCAGACAGGAAAAATCGGATATTGGATTTCATTGCACAAGGAGTATTTGCTCAGGGATGTGAAAACTTTTCTCAGCGGTGAGCATTATGCAAAAACCTTCGACAAGACGCCAATGCCGTGTCTGGTCAAAGGGCATACCTCGATCCTGATGCGGCGTCTGCACGGAGTGGATATGCGCTTGCAGCAGGGCAAGGTGACCAACCTGCGGCTGGCTGTGGAAAAACTCAACGGTATCGTCATCCGCCCAGGGGAAAGCTTTTCCTTTTGGGGATTGATCGGTGCGCCGACGCAAAAACGCGGTTATACGGAGGGCTTGGTTATTGCAGGAACACAGCTGAAAGCCGGCGTTGCAGGCGGATTATGCCAGCTTGCGAATATGACCCATTGGCTGGTGATGAACAGTCCGCTGACAGTGACCGAACTGCACCATCATTCCGATGCGATCTTCCCCGATGAACGGCGCACTGTTCCCTTTGGTACGGGAACGTCTGTATTTTATAAAAATGTGGACTATCAGTTTCGCAACGACACCGACCAGCCGGTGCAACTGTTGTTTTGGCTAACCGACACTGATTTGTGCGGTGAACTGCGCACCACAAAACCATTTCCACACCGCTACCGCATTGTGGAGGAAAACAATCACTTTGTGCAGGAGAGCGATGGATGGTATCGCGTGAGCAAGGTGTACCGCAGGGTAATCGACCGCGAAACCAATCAGGAGATTGCGAAGGAACTGGTGCTGGATAATCACTCAAGGGTGATGTATGACCCTGCGCTGCTGCCAAAAGAGCAGATACGCACAGAATAGAGGAATCCAAAATGTTATTGGAACAGATTGCACATCATGCACAAAATCAGGCTGAAAAAAACGCCTATCAAAGCCGTTGGGGAAGCCTCACCTATGGAGAATTGTGGAAAAAAGCCAATTCTCTGGCGAGCTATCTGCAAAAAGAAAACGGCGCGGTGATGGTCTGCGGAAGGAAAGAACCGCTGATGCCGATTGCATTTGTGGCGTGTATGCTGGCAGGACGTCCGTATCTGCCGATGGATGCGCATTTGCCGCAGGAGAGAATGGAAAGAATCGGTCGAATCGCGGACGCCAAAACGGTTTTGCTGTGCGGTGAGTGTGATTTTCATACTGCGTCGGCGGTCACGGCAAAGCAGCTGCAGGAACTTTGCGCTGGTGACAAGCGTGTGCCGATTTTGCAAAACAACGAACGGGACGCCTACTGGCTGTTTACTTCCGGCAGCAGCGGTGTTCCAAAAGGGGCGCGCATTTCGATGCGAGCGCTCGAAAATTTTGTGACATGGATGCTTTCGCTGCCGTCGGTGGCAGATTGTGCAGACGCTGTCGCCGTCAATCAGGCAAAGTTTTCCTTTGATTTGTCGGTAGCGGATCTTTGGACAGGGCTCGCGGCAGGCGGAACGGTGTATGCGTTGGACGATGAAGAACAGTCGGATTTATCGGTGCTGTATCGTTCCCTGAAATCAAGCGGCGGAGCGCGTTTGAGCTGTACGCCGTCGTTTGCACGCTGGTGTCTTTGTGATAAATCCTTTGGCAGGGAGCTGATGCCGCAGTTGAAAACCATTTTTCTATGTGGAGAAGCGCTTTCACCCAAAACGGCGAATCAGCTGCACGAACGCTTTGATGGCTTGAGAGTGATCAATGCCTATGGTCCGACCGAAGCTGCCTGCGCTGTTTGTGCGGTGGAGATCGAACCAGACGCGCGAGACATTCCCATCGGAACGGTGGCAGATGCAGCAAACAGACTGCTCATTCTGGATTCGGCAGGATACCCTTTGCCGGAAGGACAGCGCGGAGAAATCGCCATTGTTGGCGCAAGCGTTGGAAGCGGTTATGTGGGAAATCTGTCCGGCGGATTTGGAAACTATGACGGTCAGCCGCTCTACCGCACAGGGGACTGCGGCGAAATACATAACGGACTGCTGTGGTATCACGGACGGCTTGACCGGCAGATCAAATATAAAGGCTACCGCATTGAGCCGATGGAGATTGAATCGGCGATACAGCAGTGGCAGCAGGTGCGGGCAGCGGCGGTGCTGCCCATCAAAAGCGCCGGAACGGTTGCAGGGCTGGCGGCATTCATCGAATGGGAAAAAGAGCCGTTGAAAGCGGATGAATGTCAAAAACGCCTTTCCGCGGTTTTGCCGGCGTATATGCTGCCGAAGCGTTTTTATACGGTGGAGAAGATGCCGATGACCGGACGAGGCAAATGCGATCTACGCAAATTGGAGGAAATGTTATGACCGAGGATAAAATCCTAGAACAGCAATTGCGGGCGCTGTTGGTAGAAGCGTGCGGTACACAGAACGTCTTGCAGGAAGATATTGACCTGCTGGACAGCGGCTTGCTGGATAGTTTAGGGATGATCAATTTGCTGGACGGGCTTGAGGATATGGGTTTTTCCATTCAGCCGACGCAGGTAGACCGCTCTTGTTTTCGTACAGTAGAAGGAATTCTAAGCTTGCTTAAAACGCAAAGATAGTTTACAATAAAA
>CAMNVW010000211.1 GCA_946563605.1 uncultured Clostridia bacterium
GCAGAACAGCCGAAAGATACCGAGGTAATCGAAAAGAAAGAAGCAGCTCCGGCAAAAGCTGAGAAAGCGAAAGCCGCCGAGGTAATCGAAAAGAAAGAGGCTGCTCCGGCAAAAGCAGAACAGCCGAAAGATACCGAGCCGGCGCAGAACCAGCCGGAAAAAACAGAACAGGTAGAGCAGGAAACCGATAGGCAGAGGGAGAACGAGGATATGAACGATACACCAAAACGCCCAATGGGCGAGCACAGCGATCGTCCCGAGCGCACAGAACGCAGCGACCGTCCGCAGAACAACCGCGGCGAGCGCAAATTCGACAAACCGCAGGGCGAACGTAAATTCGACAAGCCGCAGGGCGAGCGCAAATATGGCGACAAACCGCAGGGCGAGCGCAGCTTCGGCGACAAACCAAGATACAACAACGACCGCGGCGAGCGCAAATACGGCGACAAACCGCAGGGCGAGCGCAGCTTCGGCGACAAGCCAAGATACAACAATGACCGCGGCGACCGTAAATTCGGCGACAAACCGAAATTCAACAACAATGACCGCGCACCAAAGCCGGCGAAACCGGCAAAACCGGCGCCGGCTCCGGTACCGCGCAAGGCGTCCTCGATCAATCCTGAGCTGGATGAGAACGTCAACGGCAAGATGATCCGCCATGTAGATATGCGTGCGGCAAACGTTGATCTGGACAAATACAATGAACGTTACGAGCAGATCGCGCCGGAAAACCTTGCAAAACGTGACGACGGTCTGAAGAAGCAGAAGATCGGCGGCAGAAACAGCAACAAAAAGAAAAACTTCATGTCCAAAAAGGATAAGGAGATGGAGAAGCTCAAGAAGCTGGAGATGGAACGCGACCGCCGTCAGAAGCTGCATATCACATTGCCGGATGAAATCACCGTCGGCGACCTCGCGCTGAAATTGAAGATCCAGTCCGCAGAGATCGTAAAACGTCTGATGATGCTCGGCGAGATGAAGTCCGTTTCCGACCTCATCGACTACGATACCGCTGCGCTGGTTGCAATGGAAATCGGTGCAAAGGTCGAGCATGAGGTAGTCGTTACCATTGAGGAAAGACTGTTTGACGAAGGCGACGATCAGGACGACCAGAAGGTAGAACGTCCGCCGGTCGTTGTTGTTATGGGTCACGTTGACCACGGCAAGACCTCCATTCTGGACGCGATCCGTCATTCCGACGTCACCTCCACCGAGGCAGGCGGCATTACCCAGCACATCGGCGCATATCAGGTCAATGTCAACGGCAAGCCGGTCACCTTCCTGGATACCCCTGGACATGAGGCGTTCACCTCCATGCGTGCGCGCGGTGCGGACATCACCGATATTGCGGTTCTGGTTGTCGCAGCGGACGACGGTATCATGCCGCAGACAGTAGAGTCCATCAACCACGCAAAAGCAGCAGGCGTTTCCATCATCGTTGCCATCAACAAGATGGATAAACCGACCGCAGACCCTGAAAAGGTAAAACAGGAGCTGACCGAATACGAACTGGTTCCGGAAGAGTGGGGCGGCGACGTTATCTGCGTACCGGTATCCGCAAAGACCAAGATGGGTATTCAGGAGCTGCTTGAAAACATCCAGCTGGTAGCGGAAATCAAGGAACTCAAGGCAAATCCTGACAGAATGGCAAAAGGTACTGTTATCGAAGCAAAACTCGATAAGGGACGCGGACCGGTTGCGACCATTCTGATTCAGAACGGTACCCTCAAAACCGGCGACAGCGTCATTGCAGGCACAGCAATCGGACGTGTCCGCGTAATGACCAACTCCAAGGGCGAAAAGATTGAGACAGCAGGTCCGTCTACCCCTGTTGAAATCACCGGTCTTGCTGAGGTTCCGACCGCAGGCGATGAATTTAACGCGGTTGAGGATGAAAGACTGGCGAAAGAACTGGTTGAACAGAGACGTCACGAGGCGAAGGAAAAAGAATTCAGCTCCTACCAGAAGGTTACACTGGATAACCTGTTCGAGCAGATCGAGGTCGGCGAGACCAAGGAGCTGCCGATCATCGTCAAAGCGGACGTACAGGGCTCGGTTGAAGCTGTTAAGCAGTCCTTGGAGAAGCTGAGCAATCCAGAGGTTCGCGTCAAGGTTATCCACGGCGCAGTAGGTGCGGTCAGCAAGTCCGACGTTATGCTGGCACAAGCGTGCGGCGCAATCATCGTTGGCTTTAACGTCCGTCCAGACCCAGTTGCAAGGGATATGGCGGAAAGCGAAGGCGTTGACATGAGAATGTACCGCGTCATCTACGACGCCATCGAGGAGATCTCCTCCGCGATGAAGGGTATGCTCGCACCAAAGACCCGCGAAGTGGAACTGGGCCGTGCAGAGGTGCGCGAAGTGTTCAAGATTTCCGGCGTCGGCACCGTTGCAGGCTGCTATGTGCTGGAAGGCAAGATCACCAGAAATGCCGAGATCCGCATCGTTCGCGACGGTATCATCATTGCCGACGAGCATCTGACCTCCCTCAAACGTTTCAAAGACGACGTCAAAGAGGTTGCAAAGGGCTACGAATGTGGTATGGGCATCGAGAAGTTTGGCGACCTGAAGGTCGGCGACGTTTTCGAAGCTTATATGATTGAAGAGTATAGGGAATAGAAGTTACGCTTTTAGTTTCGTGCTTAAATCGGTTTTGTGCAGCGTAACTATGAGAATGGGCTGTGCCCATTCTCCATAGCGTGTAGAATTATAAGCTATGCTTTTAGTTTTGTGCTTAAATCGGTTTTGTGCAGCGTAACTATGAGAATGGGCTGTGCCCATTCTCCATAGCTTGTAGAATTATAAGCTACGCTTTTAGTTTCGTGCTTAAATCGGTTTTGTGTAGCGTAACTATGAGAATGGGCTGTGCCCATTCTCCATAGCTTGAACTTGTTGTGGGGGTTGCACCCCCCACAGCCCCAGAGGTTCGGGCTTACGCAGCCCGAACCCGCGGTTACTTTCGCACGAAGAATTGTCGTGG
>CAMNVW010000212.1 GCA_946563605.1 uncultured Clostridia bacterium
TCAGGAAAATACTATATTTTGTGGATATACCTTTTGTATAAGGCTTTATCAACAATACTTTGTGTTTCCTCGTATTTTATACCACTATATCTTGATATTGTCAAGCTTTAAAAAACAGTGCGTCAGCCAGATAAAACCTGCTTTTTTTGCGTGTTACGCCGTCATTAAGCAGTTCTTCCAGATTTATCCTCTAAAAAAATTCTGAGAATGGTACAAAAACAACATCGAAATTTTGGCGTCTTATGGTAAGCCTTACAAGAATACTAGATAAGTATAGTTTATTTTCACCATGCTGTTTTTCACCAAAATTCCCCTTTTCAACATCACACACTAAACACTTCATTACTGACTGTATAAAACTTTTTTCGACCGTGTTTTTCTTTTTACAGCAAAATTTTAATCAGGGCTGTGAAAGTTTCTTTTCCCTGCAAAAATCCCTGTGCAGAGCTAAGGCAACCTGTCCGTGTGTTACGGACAGGTTGCCTTGTATTCCCGTTGATGTTTTCGCTTTGTAAGTTACAAAATGCCCTGTGCCATCATCGCCTGCGCCACCTTCATAAAGCCTGCTATGTTCGCGCCGGCAAGCAGATTGCCCTCCATGCCGTATTCCTTGGCGGAGGTGTAGGCATTGTGGAAAATGCTTACCATAATGCGCTGCAATTTTTCGTCAACCTCCTGCTCGCTCCAAGAATATTTCATCGCGTTCTGGCACATTTCCAGACCGCTCGTCGCTACGCCGCCGGCATTGGAGGCTTTTCCAGGTGCATACAAAACGCCTGCTTTCTGGAACGCAGCAACCGCATCCAAAGCACACGGCATATTTGCGCCTTCTGCAACGAGCTTGACGCCGTTTGCAATCAATTTCTGCGCGTCCTCCAAAAGCAGCTCATTCTGCGTTGCGCAAGGCAGTGCCATTTCACATGGAATACTCCAAATACCGCGGCAGCCCTTGTGATATTGAGCGGTCGGCACTTCTTTGACATATTCGCAAATGCGTTCACGGCGCACCTCTTTGATTTGTTTGACGACATCGAGCCGTACCCCGTTTGGATCATACAGATAGCCGTTGGAATCAGACATCGCAACCACCTTCGCGCCCATTTCCTGCGCTTTCTCAGCTGCGTAAATCGCCACATTGCCCGAGCCGGAAATCACTGTAACCTTGTCCTTCGGGCTGTCGTTCGCCATCACCGCGAGCATCTCGCGCACAAAATAGAGCAGACCGTATCCGGTTGCCTGGGTGCGGACGAGCGAACCACCGTAGCTGAGCCCCTTTCCTGTCAAGATGCCGGTATATTCGTTGCGAATCCGTTTATACTGCCCGAACAGATAGCCGATCTCCCTTGCGCCGACGCCGATGTCGCCTGCAGGGACGTCGGTTTCTGCACCAATATATTTGGAAAGTTCGGTCATAAAGCTCTGGCAGAAGCGCATGATCTCCGCATCAGATTTTCCTTTCGGATCAAAGTCCGCTCCACCTTTTCCGCCGCCCATCGGCAGACCGGTCAAACTGTTTTTGAACACCTGCTCAAAGGCAAGAAATTTAATGATGGAAAGGTTGACGCTTGGATGAAAGCGCAGACCGCCCTTGTACGGACCGATTGCAGAGTTGCACTGCACGCGGTAGCCGCGGTTGACCTGTGTTTTGCCGTTGTCATCCTGCCATGCCACACGGAACTGCACCATGCGTTCCGGCTCGACCAGACGCTCGATTAAACCTGCCGCCTCAAATTCAGGATGTTTTTCGATCACAGGCTCCAGCGTTCCCAGCACTTCCAGCACAGCGTTTAAAAATTCCGGCTGATCTGGGTCGCGGTCGCAAGTCTGCTGGTAAACCTTTTGAAGATATGGATTTTTGATATTCATAATATAAACTTCCTTTCGGCAAAGATTCCGATGTTTCCTATGGGACGCGCTTTTTCGCAAAAATATAGTTCTATTATAAACCCAAATCAGGGCGCTTTCAATCCATATTCCTCTGCTTGAAAAATTGCATATAGAAAAAACTCTGCCTTATCCCTCACAAAAGAATCGCCGCCGCGATTGACTATCCTCCAAAAATGGAGTATAATTTTCTGGTGAGTAAGCAGGATGGCAGCGGACGCGGAGCAATCCGCGGATGAGGAAAGTCCGGGCTTCACAGGGCAGGATAGCTGTTAACGGCAGCCGAAGGCGACTTTAGGGACAGTGCAACAGAGAGATACCGCCGGAATTTTTCGGTAAGGGTGGAAAGGCGAGGTAAGAGCTCACCGGGGTGCAGGAGACTGCACTGCCATGTAAACCCTATTCGAAGCAACACCGTGACTGCGAAAGAACAAACGGCGGCCCGTCGTTCCCTTTCACGATTTTATCAGCGGTCTATGTGGCTTGAACCGTCGGGCAACCGCCGGTCTAGATAGATTGTCATCATAACAGAACCCGGCTTATTTGCTTACTCACATTTTTAAAAAATACGCCTTTGCGGCATGAAAAAAGGACAGGTACAAACCTGTCCTTTTTTTGTCGCCTGGATTGTCCACTAAGCGGTAAATTTATCAACAATAGAAACAAGAATTGTCAGGGCAAAGAAAACGCCTGTCAAAATCTTTGTGCCTTTTACCAGCATAGCGTCTCTGGTTCTGCCATAGTTGCGTCCAACAGCTTCGGACTGACCGCCTGTCAGAGCAGACATTCCTTTTTTGCTTTCCTGCATAGACACCAGAGCAATGATCATGATGGAAGCCAGGATCAAAACAATACCACAGATGATATCAATTACGCCCATTGTAAACCTCCTAAAGCGAAAACAGATATGACGGAAGGAGACCCTGATGGGCAGACTTCTTCCGCATCATAACCTAACTTAAAATATCATACCATATGACCGCTGTTTTTTCAAGTATTGGCGCGCTTTTTGAAAAATAATTTTTCCGTTCCGCCCGTATTCAGCTGCATAAAGTCCGCACTTCCCGCGCAAACTATAAC
>CAMNVW010000213.1 GCA_946563605.1 uncultured Clostridia bacterium
GTGCCGCTACCATGGTAACTGCAAAGAGTGCGTCGCCATCCACCGCGCGCATCAGGAACACGTTCCAAACTGCATGAGACCCCTTATCAACCAAAAGCTTCGTCAGCTTTCCGAACTGACCGAACACACCCTTGCCTATGAAATCGAACCGCCCAAGGAGATCCTGCGCAAAGAGTTTTTAGAGGAAAAAAAATAGTTCTCTTTGGTGTTTATTCTGTCGGACGGTTTTTCCAAAAATACAAAAACAGGCTCAGGCTCAATAAATCCGCACAGCCGCCCGGACTGATGTTCTTCTCGATAAACGCCTGATCCAGCCGGCGAATCTGCTGCATCTGCGCACCCGACGAGAGCACTTCCCCTGCACAATGCTGCGCCCAATGCAGGGTGTCCACATCTGAGCGAATGATAATATTCGTGTCCTGCACCTGCTCAATCAACGTAAGCAAGGTAACTGCCGCCGCGTCGTTGAGGTTTTTCCCTTGGGAAAGTTCCCTCTCCAAGGTCGGCAAACCAATCTCCAGCACCGACGGAAAACCCTGCGAAGCTTCGCCGCGGATGCCGGTGATGCCATACTGCTGATAAAGCCGCTCGCCGTAGGAAAGAGCGGCTTTTTTTTCGAGGTTGGAAAAATCTTTCATCAATTCTCCGCACATTTCCCGACAAACCGTTTGAAATTCATCGACTGAAAAAACCTCTTTTTCCATCAAACTGCCCACTGCCGCGCAGAAAATACCCATCGAAAAAATCGCGCCTTTGTGCGTATTCACACCGTTTGTCGCCTGCTTCATGCGGTCCTCCGCCTCTTTGCCAAGGTATCGCAGCTGACAAAACAGCTTTTGCGGGGTTTGTCCCAGTTCAATCCCTTTCAGAGCACACTTTTTAAAATAGGGATACAGCGTGCAGGCGCTGTCGATGAAGGTAAATTCATCCATATCCCGATGGGAACCGTTGTTCTCCCGATCTACAAGACCTGGTTTTGGCGCGGTATGCACCTCATACAGCAATGCGCGGCAGGCCGTTTGCGCCACCGTTGTGGCATATTCCTCCGCAAAATAATCGCAGATGATTTCCACTGTTTTTGCGAGTATGCTTTCGATGCTGTGCGCGCGGCTTCTTGCACAGGCTGCCGCCTGATTTTCGCACAGCAGACATCTGCGCGGCGCAAACCCGATGTCCTTGCGGGAGATTTTGGGGATTTGCGCTGTCATGACGTCGATGTCATACAGCCGTCCCATCGCAAAACCGTCCTCGATTTCGGTCATCAGCCGTTTGACCGTCACGATATCCGTATCGGTGAGGATATAAAGTTCATCGCCTGTTTTTTCGCTGTATTCTTCCTGTGCGAGAATCTCCGCGCGTTCATAATGCAGCTGCCGCAGGATACGCCGCTTTCCCTCTGCAAATGCCTGTGAAAACAGCGGTGAACGCTTCACTGCTCCGGCAATATTCATTGTAAAGCTGATGAGCGTGCCGCCTTTTGACATAAGCTTTTGCTGACGCTGCACACGCTGTTCGCGCGAAAACAAAATCTCCTCCAAAGAAAGCGGCGGTGTATTGAAAATTTCCTGCAAATACCGTTCCTTCGCCGAAACATTTGGCACAGCTGTGTTTTTCTGCAAATCTTTTTCGTTCATCTTGGCTCCTAATCCTGCTGTGCCAGTTTCTCGGCAATTTTTTTGCCCTCATCCGACAGCAAAAATTCCATCGTGGTCGGCGGCACGATTTCACGGATACTTTCATAATCGCCTGCTTTCATGCAAGCACGCACTTTGGACGCGCTGATTTCCACATCGTTTTGTTTCTTTCGTGGAATCTCAACGACCTCGATGCCGTATTCTCCGCAGATTTTTTTCATCACACGGTTATACGCGCTTGTCACCTGACAAAACGGCTCGGTACCCACAAAGCGCTTGCTGATGCCCAATTCTTTTGCAAAGTATTCGCAGAAAATCCGCAGGTCCAATTCGCAGTTGATTTCCTCTGCGCGGCTTTGTTCCTTAATAAAATAGGTTGGGAACACCGCCGAAGAAATCAAATAGTCCGAGGTTTTGTGGAGAATGACATTGTCAAGCCCCTGCACGCCCTTTTTCACCAGCTCATAGCGCACCTTTGCAGGGAATGTGCTTCTGTCCTCCGACAGCACAAACAGGTGCAGCACATCGCACTGCGACGCGGCAGTTTCGATGAGATAACGGTGTCCGTTTGTAAATGGGTTGCAGTTTGCGACGATTGCGCCCACCGTCTGCACTTCTTTGCTTGGACGCTCCAAGCTTTCCACATAATTGCGGATACCGTCGCGTGTATTCTCCATAAAGAGGACATCGTTTGTCTTGATGATTGGGAAAAATCCCAAATCAGAAAACATGGCGATATTTTTCGGTTTTGTAAAGACAAAGAGGTGGCTGCTGCCCTTTTCCATGGCGCGGTTCATCAGCAGGGTGACCACTCTGCTCGAAAGTCCCATTCCCTGATAGCGGTCATCCACCGCCACACACTTGAGGACATTGTGCTGCAGCGAACCGGTGGCTGCAATTTCCCCGTCCTGGGTGACAAGGTTGACGGTGTATTCGACACCCTCATCATATTGCAGTTCCATAGATTTGAGGAACTCCTGTACCCTTTTCTTTTTTCTGCCGACAAACGGCTCCCCATATTCTTCGTAAAACTGGCTGTATTCCATTTTTCTCCGCCTTTCTGTTGATGTATTATTATGATACCCCATTGCTCGAAAAAATGGAAGTGAAAACAAAAAGTTTTCGCCAGCCTTTTTCAAAAGGCTGCGGATTCCAAAGGCAGAGCCTTTGGTCGCTCATCGCAATGAGCGAAACGCCTTTATCGTCAGGCGCTCCTTGGGAGAGCTCGATAGGAGATTTGCCGTTTTGGCTACGCCAAATGCCGCCAATCCTATATGGCGGCAAGGCAAACTCCAGAAGTAAATGCTTTGCATTTACTTCTCAACTTC
>CAMNVW010000214.1 GCA_946563605.1 uncultured Clostridia bacterium
GTGCTCTTTGTGCAACTTTCTTCACACAAGAAAGTTGCCGAGGGAGTGGGGCGAGCAGCCCCACATCTAGGGGGTGTGGGGGTCGAAACCCCCACAAAAAACTTTCGACTTTCTTGAAGTCAAAACAGTTGCTCGGGCTGCGTAAGCCCGAAACTTTTGGGGTCTGGGGTCGCAACCCCCAGTTTAAAGGTTGTGGGAACGTTCCCACAAAATAATTATTTTATTGCATCTTTAATGGACTTTACATACGCTCCGATAGATTGCGGTGCGTCCTTGCCGTATTCTTTCAGCAGCTTTACAACCGCTGAGGCGACCACTGCGCCGTCAGCAATATCCGCCATCTTTTTCGCCTGCTCCGGTGTACAAACGTCGGCGTCAATGACGCAAGGCAGCTTGGTATTTTCTCTGACCACCTCAACAATAGATGCAAGGTCTGTCTTGAGCACACCCTTTGTATCTGTCTCACCGGAGCCGGAAACGGCATACAAGAAGCCTTCTGCTTCGCTTGCAATCATGGCAATCCGCTTTTCAGGCGCCGGCGCAATCAGCGACACCAAATCAACGTCGTATTTGCGGCAGAACGGCAAAAACTCTTCTTTTTCCTCAAAAGGGATCTCCGGCAAAATCAGTCCGTCAATCCCAATCTCTTTGCAGGAGCGGATGAACTTTTCCGCGCCATAGGAGAATACCACATTTGCATAGGTCATAAAGACCATCGGAACGGTTACATCTCGGCGCAGCTCTTTGACAAAAGCGAAAATCTGCTCTGTGGTGATTCCGTTGCGCAGCGCACGAAGATTGGACTCCTGTATTACCGGACCTTCTGCGGTGGGATCGGAGAACGGGATACCAAGCTCAATGAGGTCTGCGCCGTTTTCTGCCGCAGCGCGGACTGCTGCGGCGGTGGTTTCCAAATCAGGGTCGCCGCAGGTGATAAAGGCAATCAGCGCCTTGCCGTTTTCAAATGCTTTCTGAATATTACTCATGGATATTCTCCCCTCTGTAACGGGCAATGGCGGCACAATCCTTATCGCCTCTGCCGGAAATGGTAATCACAATGATTTTATCTTTGTCCATTGTCGGTGCAATCTTCATCGCATGGGCTACGGCGTGAGCCGATTCGATCGCCGGAATAATTCCTTCGGTTCTTGCCAGATATTCAAAAGCGCATACCGCTTCGTCGTCTGTGACAGGAACATACTCTGCTCTGCCAATGTCATGCAGATAAGCGTGTTCAGGACCGACGCCAGGATAATCCAGACCTGCGGAGATGGAGTAAACCGGAGCGATCTGACCATCCTTATTCTGGCAGAAATAAGACTTCATGCCGTGGAAGATGCCGATGCTGCCGGTGTTGATGGTAGCAGCAGTCTCAAAGGTGTCGATGCCTCTGCCCGCAGCCTCACAGCCGATCAGGCGAACGCCTTCATCCTCAATAAAATGATAGAAGCTGCCGATGGCGTTGGAACCTCCTCCCACGCAGGCAATCACCGCATCCGGCAGTCTGCCTTCTTTTGCAAGGATCTGCTCTTTGATCTCCTTGGAAATCACCGCCTGAAAATCGCGGACGATCGTTGGGAACGGATGAGGTCCCATTACCGAACCGAGGCAGTAGTGCGTATCGGAAATACGGGAAGTCCACTCTCTCATAGCGGTGGAAACTGCGTCCTTGAGCGTTGCTGTGCCGGTCTTTACTGGAATCACCTGAGCCCCCAGCAGACGCATCCGGTACACATTCAGCGCCTGACGAATAGTGTCTTCTTCGCCCATATAGACCACACATTCCATTCCCATCAATGCGGCGGCAGTCGCCGTAGCAACGCCGTGCTGTCCTGCTCCTGTTTCTGCGATCAATCGGGTTTTGCCCATCTTCTTTGCAAGCAGCGCCTGACCGAGCACGTTGTTGATCTTATGCGCACCTGTGTGGTTGAGGTCCTCACGCTTGAGATAAATCTTTGCGCCGCCCAAATCTTTGGTCATCTTCTCTGCGAAGTACAATCTGGATGGTCTGCCCGCATATTCATTCAACAGCTCGGTAAGCTCCTGCTGAAACGCAGGGTCATTTTTATAGTAATCATATGCTTCTTCCAATTCTGTCACTGCATTCATCAGTGTTTCGGGAACGTACTGTCCTCCATGAATACCAAAGCGTCCGTTTGGATTTGTCATCATTGATCTTCCTTTCTGGAATTTGTTGTTTCATGTTTCCCACTGTTTTCTATCATCTTCAAAGGAGCGATGTCCGGTTTTATCCGCACACGAAAAACACTCCTTTGACCTTCTGTCAAAGGAGTGCAAATAAAAAAGTCCTCGACAGAAAGATTTTCTGTCAAGGACGAATAATACGAACACTATCCGCGGTGCCACCTTGATTCATGGAAACAACCATGCGCTTTAAGCAGGATACCAGTATATCCCCGGCAAATGACGTCTGCCTGCAACGTCGCAGAATACTCTGTGAAAAATCACATTTGACTGCGCCCTCCGCGGTCCATTTGACAACTTGTTTCTTGCCTGATTCTCAGCATCGCAGGCTCTCTGTAAAGGCATCATTGCCGTTATCTCCGCTTCAACGGTTTACTGTGTTTTATTTTTTTATAGTATAGCACAACTTATTTTTAGTGTCAATGGTATTTTTCAATTTTTTTTCATTGTCCTGAAAGTCACGCTTATCATTTTATGCTGCAAACGATTTCTTTGACTTTCGGGAAGGTCGAAAGTTTTTTGTGTGAATAAAGTAAGAGCACACGACGCAACTTCGTTGCGTCTCAAACCTCCTGGCTTTTGGATTTCCGGCAGAGAGGGTGTTCCCCTCTCTCGACTCCCCCGATACCCCCAGTTCGAGGAACAATATTGGGAGCTTCGCCAGTACGGGGGAAAATGTGCCGCAGGCACTGTAAGGGGGTGGCAACCCCCTTCATAGGGATTTTCAAGACCTAGGTCTTGAAAACGCTTTTGCAT